>JAIMBL010000137.1 GCA_023511615.1 Leptolyngbyaceae cyanobacterium HOT.MB2.61 | reverse complement strand
AAGTTCCAGCGAGTTTCAAGATGTAACCATCAACCTTCTCAAAGCTCGTGAAATACTTTTTCAGCAAGCCCTATTTAGAACGTGATTTGCAGCCGATTCAACAATATGTAGTGCTGGTGGAGAGAGAGGACGTCTTTGTTGAGGTGTGAGGGTTTGATTCGTGATGATACAGATAGTCATTCTGAATATTTGGAAACCAAATTTTAAAGAGATCTTTGGAGGCTTTTATGGGCTCTCATGCTGAGTGGTCCCTTTCTGGATGGGAGGCAAACCATGATGAAATGGATGTGCAGACTTTGTTACAGCGCTATGCCAGGGGAGGACGGAATTTTCGAGAATTAATTTTGAGTGGATTTGCCCTGCGACGAGTTGATTTAAGTGGTGCTGACTTAGGGGGAGCAGACCTAGTAGGTGCTGATTTAAGTGAGGCCAACTTACGGGGAGCAAATTTGAGCGGTGCTAATTTGAGTGGTGCTAATTTACGCCAAGCAAATTTAATGGAAACAAAATTAATCTTGACGCAACTACGGGGAGCCAATCTAGAGCGAGCAGAGCTAATGGGAGCCAATTTAAATAAAGCCGATTTAAGTTGGGCAAATCTTGAGTACGCCAACTTGAGTGGGGCAGATTTGAGTGCAGCGAACCTGGCAGAAGTTCGCTTAAACAGGACGGTATTAAGGGGGGCAAGCCTGAAACAGGCAAAGTGGAATTGGAATCCAACAGACTCAACAGATGTGGAGCTGGGTTGGACTGTGATGCCTAACGGAACAATTCAGAGGTAGGTATGAATTATGCTGTTGCTAACTTAGCCTGTGGCTACAGCAGTTTCACACGAATTTGCTTCACCTACTTACGTCAAAATTTCTTACGTCAAAATTTCACTGTTTTATCACTCTTTCGATTGAGGAGGCGTTTCCACTATGTCGTCCTAGTATGCGTGATTTAATGGCGATCGCTCCAACCTGTTATATTCAAAGCAACCAGAAGATGATTGCAAAAATGGAATGCCTCCATAGAAGGATTTGGTAAAGCTTTCTATAGGATGATTAATACTGTCGATGCAATTCTTAAAACAGGGGTAGGTGATGGATTAATGAAGGAACCTCTACCTCTGAATAGACAGATTTCCAGTTGAATGGCACTGAAATAAACTCAGAACTAAAGTTCTGGCTCAGAGCTAAAGTCAGTTGAAACTGACTGAAACGCAGGTCTGTCACAGTTTGAACCTGTTTAACAGGTTTCCCCTTTGAGCCTGAGATTTATCTCAAGGCTCTTGAGTCAGTAACATTCGATTTAGAGTTTTTCCAGATTGAACATTCCCACAACTGGGTCTGATGGAGAACTACAGGCTCATAATGAATTGCTCATAGTAAATTTTTATAACCCGTTTCATTTTCCTTTCATTTTTGAGTTAGGCTGTTGCTGGTAGATTTCATTTTTCTTTCATTTTCAGTCGTTCAAGCTGGGCTTGGGCTTAGAAGACGGAGACCAAACAATGAAGATGACCGCTTCCTCATCGATGTTTAACCTGGGTGCCACTCCTGAAAACCATTATTTAATTTCCAGGGCAAAACAGTTTGAAAGGCTGCCCAGCCTGGCTGATCAGGGCAGTATTATGGTGAGCCATTTGCGGGTGAAGTATCGATCGCTGGAAGCATTAAGAGGCATCAGCTTCGTGGTGGAGCCAGGTCGCATGGTGGGCATTTTGGGCCCTAATGGTGCGGGCAAAAGTACTCTGATTAAGGCCATGCTGGGGTTGATTCCAGTTACCAGTGGAAGTGTGCTGTATCGGGGGCAGCCGCTGGTCGATCAGTTGGAGCGGGTTGCCTACGTGCCGCAGCGATCGCAAATTGATTGGACCTACCCGGCTACGGTTTGGGACGTGGTGCTGATGGGCCGGGTAAGGAAGTCGGGCTGGTTTCGCCCTTTTTCAACCCCCAGTCGCCACATTGCAGCCGCTGCCCTGGAACGGGTTGGCATGGGTGAATTTCGCAATCGTCCCATTGGGCAACTGTCTGGTGGACAGCAGCAACGAGTTTTTCTGGCACGGGCATTGGCCCAGGAAGCTGACATTCTCTGTTTTGATGAACCGTTTGTTGGAGTTGATCAAAAAACTCAAACAGTCATGTTTGATGTTTTTCACGAACTGGCGCAGGCTGGCAAGACGGTGCTGGTCGTGAATCACGATCTGGGGCAATCCATTACTCATTTTGATGATTTGATTCTGCTGAATACGGAATTAATTGCCAGTGGGACTCGCCAACAGGTGTTGACCCCTGAAAATCTGAGCTGTGCCTATGAGGGACAAGTCATGTTCTTTAATGGAGAAGCGGCATGAATACCCATAAAATCTTTGCCGTTAAGTATCGCTTTGGTCATCTGGATTTAGTCTTCGTGAGAGAACTTTTGCACGGCAACATCAAGGTGTGGTCGAGTTTAGCTTTTGCCTGGGTGTTGATGGTAATCATCCAACTGGCCTTCGTGTTGCTTTTCACTCAGTTCGAAAATTTCCTTTAATTGGGTTTCTTGTTCAAACGTTGGAACCAATCCAGAAAGGGCGTTTCATGTTGGATTCTTTGATTGAACCATTGCACTACGGATTCATGCAGCGATCGCTGATTATTGCGATCGTGGTTGGGCTAATTTGTGCTGTGGTTGGTAGCTATCTGATGGTGCAGCGGTTGGCGCTACTGGGAGATGCTATCAGCCATTCGGTTCTGCCAGGGTTGGCAATTGCCTTCATGCTGGGTGCCAACATTTTCCTGGGTGCATTCATTGCTGGAGTCACCAGCACGATGGTGATTACCTGGATTCGGACGCGATCGCCCATCAAAGAAGATGCTGCCATGGGCATTGTGTTCTCTGCCTTCTTTGCCCTTGGCATTACTTTGATTACGCTGATTCAGAAGGATAACAAGATTGACCTGAACCACTTTCTGTTTGGCAATATTTTGGGGGTGACGGTTGAAGAGGTGGTCGAAACGGCAGTAATTGGGGCGATCGTGCTGCTGGCGGTTGTATTGCTCTATAAGGAATTGCTGTTCTATACCTTCGATCCATTAGGAGCGCAGGCCGCAGGGTTACCTGTGAATCTGTTGAATTTTGGGCTGATGGTGTTGATTGCCCTGACGATTGTGGCCAGTATGAAATCGGTAGGTGTGGTGCTGGTGCTGTCACTGCTGATTACTCCGGGGGCAACAGCGTATCTGCTGGTTAAACGGCTGTACCAGGTGATGATTCTGGGGGCTGTCATTGGCGTTGTTTCCAGCGTTAGCGGTATGTATCTGAGCTATTTCTATAACCTGCCTTCGGGGCCAGCGATCGTTCTGGTGGTGTCTGGGCTGTTTCTACTGGCCCTCCTTTTCAGTCCCAGCCAGGGAATTTTGACCAATCCCTCCCCTCGAAGCAACACCTCCTTCTTATTGAAAGAGTTAAGAGGTCTTCTGGGTTTACATAGCAGGTGACAGGTGAGTGGAGTTAAAGGCACCGAGGAGACGAAACCTGAGTTCCTACCCCGGTGCCTGTTGAGTTTAGTGAACAGAAGCGATCGCTAGATCATCGGTACAGAATTCCAGGAACTTAGATTTCTTGCGTGGCGGCTCAACAATTCGATGTCTGGAATTCGATAGCTGGTAAAAGAAATCCAGGTTCTGTACCAGTGTGCTAAACGTGGCTTACAGAAGGTTTTTCTGAAGCACCATGGCCATTGGATTCGTACCCATTGGCTTCCTTCTTGTGCTTGCCATTCTGCTGATGCCCATTAACTTTACGGGGCATGATGACACCATAGCCGCCGTGGTTCCGTTCATAGATCACGTTAATTTCACCCGTCTCGGCATTCAGGAACATGTAGAAATCGTGATCGATCATTTCTAGTTGTTCCAGTGCTTCCTGGACGGTCATCGGAGGCATCGCAAAGTACTTCGTGCGAACCACCTGGGCTGGGAGGGAGGGTTCGCGATCAGTGGGTAATTCTGTAACGATTGGCTGGTCACTTAAGACTTCAGCCGTCTTCACGGGAGTGTGGTGCTTATCTTGCCGCTTCTCTTTGTACTTGCGTAGCTTCCGAGAAATTTTATCGGCAACCAGGTCAATGCTAGCGTACAGGTTCTCACTGCTTTCTTCGGCACGAACAACTGCACCGTTTACATAGATGGTTACCTCAGCGGTTTGCTTGGAATTTATCCGAGGGTTGCGGGCCACAGACAGATGGACATCTACTTCAGTCGTCAGATTTTGAAAGTGATTCACCGCCTTTTCTATCTTTTGAGTCACGTAGTCATGGAGTGCATCAGTGATCTCGATATTTTTTCCCTGGATAACAAGCTTCATAAGCTTCCTCCCATATCGGTTTGGGTGTTAACTTAACCCTAGCACTTTGTATTCTGGCCAACAGATCCCTTTAAAATGTTTTGCAAGCCTTGATAATTCTTGATTTAAAGGGGTTCGCTAGAGAGCAAAATTTGGGTCTGATCCCTCTTGATTTTTTAATAAGTTTGGATAAAGGGAAGGAGTTGTTAGTGAATGTCAGAAAGTCATGACTGCAAACCTAATCTCTTCTAAACCTCGGGTTTGTCGTCTAGATGTCCGGGAGATGGTGCCCTATGCGATCGCCCACTCCTGGCAAAAGTCGCTTGTGGCTGAACGGCGGCAAAATCCTGACCTGGAAGATGTCCTGCTGCTGCTGGAGCATCCACCCATTTATACTCTGGGGCAGGGTGCACGGACTGAATTTCTAAAGTTTGCCCCTGCCCAGTCGGAGTGGGAGGTAGTTCGGGTGGAGCGCGGGGGGGAGGTGACGTACCATTGTCCTGGTCAACTGGTAGGCTATCCTATTTTGAATTTGAATTTTTACCAGAAGGACTTGCACTGGTACTTGCGCCAATTGGAGGAAGTGCTGATCCAGGTATTAGCAGTGTATGGGCTGGAAGGTAAACGGATTCCAGGTTTGACGGGGGTCTGGGTAGATGGAAGGAAAGTGGCGGCGATCGGAATTAAGGTGAGCCGCTGGATTACGATGCACGGCTTCTCGCTCAATGTACGCCCTGACCTGAGGGGGTTTGAACAGATTGTTCCCTGCGGTATTGCCAGACCCGTGGGCAGTATGGAGCAGTGGATACCGGGAATTAACTTAGATGAGGTCAGGCAGAAGGTCATCGCTGCTTTTGCCGAAGTGTTTGGTGTACGGATTGTATTCGAACACGAATGTTCAATCTGGTAACCAACCGGCAGTTTACCCAGTCGCAACCTTGATCACTTGCAGCAAAAGCCGATACCCAGGCAGATCTGGAGCGGACTCTGTCCGCGTCAGAGATCCCTGAAACCTGCCCCCTGCCATAGAATGTTGCTGAACCCGACCCTATTCGACTGGCTCAAACATGAAAGGCTTAGTCGCCACAAAGGAGCGCGAAACTTCTCCACTAAAAATATTGCGCTGATTGCTTCCCAGATCAAGCATACGGACACCCGAACCCTGCGCAAAGTTGATTTGCTTCAGATCCACCCAAAAGACATTCGGAGAATAGACGGATTCAAAGTAGTAGAGCCGCTCTTTGTGGTCGGCAACAATTCGCCAGCGGGTCGTCGATAAGTTGGGCTGGTCATCAATCGAGATGCCCCAGGGGGCGGAAGCGTTTCGAATGACGCTGAACACGGCTGCTGCTGCTTCCCGCGCATTGTCTGTTTTATGAATTGCGTTGATCAAAAAGCTGGCTCGCGCAAAGCGGTCTTCGGCACGACTCGTTCCCGGCAAGAAGACATTGCCGGGAACGCGCCCCCAGTAACGGGTAATGGCAAGCTGGTCTTCAAAGCGTGGCTCGTTGGTCATCACCTGAAAGGCGCGATCGTGATGGATTTTTAGCTCACCATCAATCCATTCGAGAATTGCGCTATCACCTGTAGCATCTGACATCGATAGATGCACGGTGGTCATCCGCCCGGGCATACCCGGCACCTCGCCTGTCGCAGCATGAATCGGTGTCTTCTGCAGATGTGCAACTGCTTCTGCCACAGTTGCAAACTGGTCAAGAAAATACTGCGCCCATATTGATAGCGATAATCGCGGCGTTTTGCTGTCATCCCTCGGATAAGCGGCATCTACCTGCCACAGCAGGTTGGTAACCAACCCGGACTCATTCATCCCATCAACGGTAGAGATATCGTAGCCTGAAACAATCAAGCTGCCGTAGCGCGAGGTTCACTCAACAGAACGCGGACCCGCAGCACCGTTGCGTTTCATGCCGCGAGGACAAATCCACAGATTGCTGACAATTTCAGCTTTCCAGTCGAAGGTACGCCCAGTCAGATAGCGCCCTTCCGATCCGTGGTACACCGCACGGGTACAGGCGTTAGCCGGTGCGCCAGCCAGCAGGATAGCTGAGGTCAGCAATGCACAAACTCCGGTTCGGACAAGGGAATGCAGCATGGAAACCTCCAACAAAAAATGGGATTGGAACCATAACAGCATGGTTTGCGCGAGTAGATCAAGAATATTCGGCTCAGGCTGCTCAAAGTCGGGCGCAAATTCGCCTCAGTATGCGGGGAGTGGGGATTGTCACATCTGGAAGGGCGATCAGATCTGGGCAACGTCTATCTGGGTGACGGTCCTAAATATAAGGGGGCAGGCGTTATTCAGTTGACTGGACGGGCTAATTACGAGGCATTTAGCAAGGCATTGGCAATCCACGGGTGATGAAGGAGGTTGACTATGTTGCCAGCATCTATCCCTTTACCAGCGCAGGCTTTTGGTGACATAACAAAATATGAATGCTCTGTGCGATCGCAGAGCTTCGGTTCAGGAAGTTACTCTCAAAGTCAACGGCGGTTACAACGGTCTGGACGATCGCAGGGATTACTACGATGCAGCTTGTAAATGTATTGCAAGCGACCGAAGCTAGAGAATTTGTTCAGGTCAATGGGCAATGAAAGGACTACAACTGGCTCAAGCTGATCGCTGGGAAAAAATTAGGCTAATGCCAAGACTGATCAAGAGGCACCCGGCAAGGCGATCAAGCCATTTGCCAACTCTGGCTCTTGCCCTTAACCATGTGCCAAGGGCTCCTGCAAAGTAGCCCAAGAGCAGAAACAAAACGGATGCGATCAGGCAGAAAAGAATACCCAGGATTGCTATTTGTAAACTAATTCTGTTTCCTGGCTGGACAAATTGGGGCAGGAAAGCCAGAAAAAACAGGGCAACTTTTGGGTTGATGGCGTTAGCAATTAATCCACGTCCAACAAATTGCCAGAAATGTTGCTTCGAATCGGGGTTGGTTTCAAAACTGGGAATCCTTACGCCCTTGCTCTGAAACGCCACAATACCGAGGTAAATCAGGTAAGCAGCTCCAGCATATTTCAGGATTTGAAACGCAAGTTCAGAAGTGGCGATCAGGGCGCTCACTCCCAGCGTCGCCCAGGTTGTATGGGTTAGGCAGCCAAGTCCACAACCCAGAGCAAATCCCATACCAGCCGATCGACCACGGGATAAGCCAAGACTCAAAACCGCGAGGTTATCAGGACCGGGAGCAATGGTGCAGATGATGGAGGCGATCGCAAACCCCAAAAGCTGCTCAGAAGAAAACACAAAAACACTCCTAGTTATGATGGCTATCTAGCCTTGCCGCAGAAATGCCAGCAGTTCCCGGTTCACTGTTTGGGGAGCTTCCTGTTGAACCCAGTGACCGCAATGGGAAATAGTCTTCAATTCGTAGGGAGCCAGAATCCATTGCTCCAGATCTTTGGTCAAATTCTGACTCAGCAAAGCATCCTCTTCTCCCCACAACACTAGCGTAGGGACTGTAACTGGATTGGGCGGCTGTCCAAACTCTCTTAACCAGTGCCAGGGAGAAAGCATCTGCCGGTAATAGTTGAGGGCCGCTGGGAGAACACCAGGCTTGGCCAGCGCATCTCGATAAATTTCGGTATTATCAGCCGAAAATACACCTTTACGAACGGCCATTCCCTGAAACAGATTTTTGACGAATTCTTTCAGGTTCTGCTGAATCAGCCATTCAGGGATGCCGGGCACCTGAAAGGCAAAAACGTACCAACTGCGCCGGAATTGATCCAGATTGCTGACCATTTCCTGCACTAACCGTTGGGAGGGGGCGGCATTCAAAATGGCGAGACGGTTGAGATACTGGGGAAATTTTTGCGCCAGGTGCCAGGCGATCGCGCCTCCCCAATCATGCCCAACCACATGGGCCCGCTGGTAACCAAAGCTTTCAATCAGTCCCTGAATATCTCCACACAGGGTATCCAGGTCATAACCAGTGGCTGGTTTATCCGAATCGTTATAGCCCCGCAGGTCGGGCACAACCACTTTGAAATAACGAGCCAGGGCTGGAATCTGAAACCGCCAGGAATACCAGAATTCTGGAAATCCATGTAGTAGAACAACCAGATTACCCTCCCCCTCAGTTACGCAATGCAAGCGGATGTGATTGGTTTCAACAAAATGATGTTGCCATCTAGCCGAAAGTGCAGTCATAGAACCATGATCCTCATAGTTTCAGACTAGCACCTGGCATTCACTGTTATCTCAATTACCCTGCCTGCTGAAGTTCGTCAAGCTTTGCCAGGACTTCTGCACTATGAATGGCGGGGTTGACGCCCGTAAAGGTTGCTCGCAGAATGCCTTCTGGGTCAATGACGTAGGTGTGTCGCAGGGAGATAAAGCCCATCCAGGAACCATAGGCTTTGCTCACAGAACCATCAGTATCTGCCAGAAGCGGAAATTTGAGCCCTTCTGAATCGCAAAACTTAGCATGGGAGTCCACAGAGTCCGCACTGATTCCTAAAATCTCAGTATTTCGGTTCAGATACTTGGGTAAGTCCTGCTGAAATCGACGGGCTTCTAAGGTACAGCCAGAGGTGAAATCTTTGGGATAGAAGTAGACCACCACCCATTTACCCCGGTAGTCAGCCAGAGAAATCGTGCCATCCCCTGTGTTAGTCGGCAAGGTAAACTCAGGTGCTGGTTGATTAAGGGGAGGCTGGGGGCCACCCAGGGCATGGGCAGCCGGAGCGAAATTCAACCAGGCGAAAAGCGAAAAACAGAACGCAAGCAGAGTGGTTAGCAAATAACGGCGTCGCATAGGAAATCAATCGCAGAGTTTTACTTTACATAAGTTTACACCTCAGTTTGATTCGCGAAGACTCCTATAAAGCCGCTTCGAGCTCAAGGAAGTTCTGGGTGCCCTTCTGAATCAGGGAATTAACAATTTCAGAAACCACACCGCTAGAACCGATCTTGCCAGCGAGATCAGCTTGCTTCATCCCATTTGACTCCATCAGATCTAGAAAAACATCGAGAGGGGAAGCTTGCTGTGCATGAGTATTCTTATTGTCAAAATCTTTGATCAACGTAGCGACAAGTTTGATCAATGCTGTCTGCTCAGAGGTGCGAATATTATGAGCCATTGGCTCTAAAAGGGTACGACGAGCTATGGTTATTTGTGGTGTGTGACTAAAGGAGAAGAAACGGCGTATCCTGCTGGATAAGGAAAAAGACCAGACGAGGATACACCAATGAATAACGACAATGTTATTGCATTTGAGTCATCAGAAACAGTCGCCCCCTTCAGGGACAGCAATTGTAAATTCAGAATTTGACAGACCACCCTACCCGCCGAGAGGATAGAGTCAATAGGGTCAGGAGGTGCAAATGGAAGAGCAACGGCTGAGTTTTGGGGTGATGCTGAGCTACCTGTATCGAGCCCTGGAGTGGATAGAGGATCCACGTCAGCCCAGCAATGCCCAACGCTATAGCCTTCGGGATCTGGTGTTAGGGGCCTTTTCAGTGTTCTACATGCAAGGCCCCTCCTTTTTGGAGCATCAGCGGCAGATGCAGAGCCGCCAGGGGCACAACAATGCCCAACGGTTATTCGGGGTAACGACGATACCCACCCCCAATCAGATTAAGAACGTGCTGGATCAGGTGGCGGCATCGATGTTGTTTCCCATCTTTCGCTGGGTCTTTCAAGCCCTAGCGGCGCAGGGGATTCTGAAGCCCTATAAGGTACTCGATGACCAACTTTTGGTGGGACTCGATGGCACGGACTACTTTTCGTCCACCACGATTCACTGCGACCAATGCTCCCCCTGCAGCCACCGGAATGGTCAGGTGAGCTACCACCACCGTGGGATTTTACCGGTCATCGTGGCCCCTGAGCAGGAGCACGTCGTCTCACTGATGCCCGAGTTCATTCGCCCTCAAGATGGGGTGGAGAAACAGGATAGTGAAACCGCTGCCGCCAAACGATAGATTACAGCCCATCACGATCTCGCTGGGCCGGGACGCCTCACCGTGCTAGGGGATGACCTCTATAGCCGTCAACCGATGTGTCAAACCTGCATTGACCATCAGGTCAACTTCATTTTGGTCGCTCTGCCCACCTCCCACCCCGCGTTGTATGAGTGGTTGGCCTATTTGGATGCCAATGATGCAGTGCACTGTCATCAAGAGCGAGTGTGGACGGGCCGAGAGTACGAACTCCGACAGTACCGCTATGTCAACGGCATTCCCCTGCGGGAGGAGCAACCGGCCCTGTTGGTGAATTGGTGTGAGGTGACAGTGATCCGAGAGGCTGATGGTCAGCAGCGCTATCACAATGCGTTTGTTACCTTACATCCCATGGATGACACGACCGTGGCCGACATCGTGACGGCGGCGCGAGCCCGGTGGAAAAGTGAGAATGAAAACCACAATGTCCTCAAAACCAAGGGCTATCATCTGGAGCATAATTTTGGCCACGGCCACCACCATCTGGCCATGACCCTGTTGACCCTCAACGTCTTGGCCTTCTTGTTTCATACCGTCTTGCACCTCGTCGATGGGGCTTACCAACGGATCCGGCAGCAACGCGGCACCCGAACACCGTGAAACCCTACTTCTCCATCATTACATCTTTAGGACTACCGTGAATCAGTCGTTGGACATCTAAAACACCTTGTAATCCCTCCACGCACTTGGCATACAGGTTTTGTCGTCTCCGATAAGCACTGGCACGCCTTCTCAAAGCACTATTTTGAGCTTCAGTGTGATTGGCATGAACTTCATGAATTGGACTAATGGCGGTGTAAGGATGCTCGACCCTGACCCACTCAATGCGTTTACGTCCCTGAGAACCCTTAATCTTCATGGCAACTTCTAGTCCTTCCCGCCAGACTTTGCGGTATGGGTAGTTGGGATGCACCTGGGTTGCCTTGAGTCGGACACTTGCCAATTTCCATAACGCCTGACCATAGCGTCGCTCACCATCGGTAAACCAGCGGATAAACGTCGCAGGTTGCGCCCACTTCCATGCTTTCGCCGTACCTTGCTCAAACAACTGATTGGTCTTTCGTCCAGCCTGGGCTTCTACCCAGTAGCGGCTTTGGCGCTCAATGAAGTGAATGGTCCAGCCTGGAGATTCACTGGGGGGAAAGGTTCTCGCCCACGCGAGTGTAAACCTCATCTCCTTTGAGGGTGATATCTGCGCCATCTGGAGCAACTAGAGACCATGTCTACTTGCTGAGCCACTCGGCGTTCCCATCGAATAATGGTTGAATGAGGTTTCCCAAATGATCGTCCAGTTGCTCGTACTCCCAAGCCTTCTGTTCGCACATTGATAGCCGCTGCAACCAGGCTAACCGGGGTTCTCAGCCTTGCCATCGAGGTATTTGTGCGCTCATTAAAGCGTTTTCTGCAAGCTTGGCATCAGTATCGCTGCTGCAAGCTTTGGTCTTGCAGTTTGACCTTACCGTTTTTCACGGTTTTCTGACTCTGGCAGTGGGGACACTTCATAAGCTACAGCATTTGGACTATCGCTATTCTAGCAATCACCCTTTAGAGAACCAGTGCCAAATATTTTTCTGAGCGATTCATCAAAAAGGTCCGTACAGCTAACACGAGAATGACTGAACTACTTTGTCGGATTGTGAACCTTGAGGGAAAGGTTTATTAGGGTGATGAAACGCTTACTTCCCTTCGGACTGCGGGCTATACGAAGGCTTAGGTTGGCAGGGAACTTTCCAGTGCTGGAGTGATTAGCGTTGCAGAGGTGCAGCAGAAATACCAATACCAGCGATCGCCCTCTAATTCCTACACTCAGGGCATTCCAGAGTGGAAATGCTAGCATGTTGCTTAGAACTGGGTAATTACATTCCACCAAAGAGACATTGGCAAAGGAGCATGTAATGTTTTTCCACTGGTCTTACCTGATCCTGATTCCAGGAATTATTCTTGTTTTCTGGGCCCAGCAGCGTGTCCAGGGAACTTACTACAAATACTCTCGAATCAACTCCAGTATGGGCATGACCGGCGCAGAAGTGGCAGAAACCATTTTGCAGCGCATGGGGGTGCAGCATGTACGGGTTGAGCCTGTTGCAGGAGAATTGACGGATCACTATGACCCCAGGGCCAAAGCCGTTCGCCTATCTGAAGTGGTGTATGGGTCCAAATCTCTTGCTGCTGCGGCTGTGGCAGCCCATGAGTGTGGCCATGTTTTACAGGATGTTCAGGGCTATAAGCCGATGAATGTTCGCGCTGCTCTGGTGCCCGTTGCCAATTTAGGCTCTAACCTGGGTCCCATTCTGATTGTTGTTGGCATCTTTCTTGGGTCAATGGGTGGAATTTTTATCCAGATTGGCATAGCTCTCTTTGTGGCAGTGATCCTTTTTCATATTGTGACGTTGCCTGTTGAGTTTGATGCTTCCAGTCGTGCCTTGAGGTTGATCAACCAACTGGGTATTTTGCAGGGAGACGAAAACAAGGCTGCTCGTAAGGTTCTCAATGCAGCCGCTTTTACCTATGTGGCAACAGCGCTCTATGCGATTCTGCAACTGATCCAATATTTCCTGATGTCACGAGAGTAGATGGCTCTCCTGAGAGTTTGGTGATAAGCGTTGCTTATCACCAAAACAAAATCAATATTCTAGGGATTTTGTTTTAGATGAAAGAGTCGCTTAGGGTACTTTTTCACCGCCAAGCCAGGAGAACCGAGTAGATACGGTAAGGGTGTTCTGCACCTGAAAACCAGCACCCAAACCATTACAATGCATCACTTTTATCGAAGGCGATTAGGGACACCGACTGAAGAGATTCCTGCGATCGCCTTTAAGTTTTGACAGCGAAGCAGTTCGGTAAAGTTCAAACTGGGGCGACCTTCGATATTGGCAACCGTTTCAATAGCGGTCAGAAGATGGCGAGCCGCTTCAGTTTCGCTGTAGCCACGCCGCTGGGCCACTTTGAGAGCTGCTTCGTCGGCTTCCAATTCCCGCTCGGTGCTGTTATTGGAGCGCCAGATCTGGGTGCTAGCGATCGCGCTCAATCCCCCCGCCACAATGACGCCGACCGCATCCGCCTGCATCAGTTCGACCACCGTTCCCACTAGACCCGCTAAGACCAACCCCTGGTACAGGCTGGGACGAAACCATTTCACATTCATTAACCAACTGACAGTGCGCAGGATTAGCAGATCCCGCTGAGGTTTAGACAGACGGCCCCACAGATCAAAATTGATCCAGATTGGGCGTTCCCGCATCCAGGGCATGGGAAACGGACTGTCAATAACCGCAGGCTGTTCTGGTTTACTGATCAATTTAGTCATCATGCGCCCAGAAGCAGGCATCACTTCTAACAGGCGGCGGATTTCAAAATCGGACTCCATAGGGGGTAGAAAGTAGGGCAGGTGTTCTCGGAGATCTTTCACCACTACTCTATCAAAGTGCTTGCAAACTGTTGGCAAGGGCAGACACCGCCCCTGGAACCTGTTCACTTCCGGTTTGGGTGGCCGCAATCAGCAAAAGCAAAATGTGATTTGGGGAGGAGCGGACGAGGATGACGCCGCCCACGGGTTGGGAACGCCCACCAATAGTCAAGCTGCCTGTCCAATTGATCACAATTCCGCCGCCCGCTTCCAGTAGGGCTGGTCCGGGTTGAAACCCCTCACCCCGCTGAAACACGGCAGTTGCAATTTTGGCAAGACTTTCGCTGTCCAGTTCGGGATTAAGGCCAAGCGGGTTCCCGGCAGGTTGGGATTGGACAACCACCGTGTAAGCCAGATGACCATCGGGCGATTCAGCCAGGACAGAGCCTGCCACTGGACTCACTTTATACCCTTCTAAAATCCCAACTTTGAATCGGCCTGCCGGGTCGCGATAGTCTCCGTTGAGTGGGAGGGGAGGGGCTGTGGAGGCAGGAGGGATGGGAGGTGGAGTCAGGG
>JAIMBL010000136.1 GCA_023511615.1 Leptolyngbyaceae cyanobacterium HOT.MB2.61 | reverse complement strand
AAGTAGCTGAGTGCAATTAAATTAAAGATGGTTTTGGGGGTGGAGGGGGTGACCCCCCCCGCTTGGGGGCAACGCCCTCACTCCCCTTTCTTCCAATTAATGAGGTCTACCTACTTAGTTGAGTAGTTGTTGTTAGTTACAGCGCAGACACTCTTATGCATATCGACTGGCAGGTTGCTAAGACTTACGAAGACATCCTTTACCACAAGGCGGACGGAATCGCCAAAATTACCATCAACCGTCCCCATAAACGCAATGCGTTTCGTCCTAAGACAGTGTTTGAACTGTACGACGCTTTTTCCAATGCCAGGGAGGATACTCGCATTGGTGTGGTGCTGTTCACCGGAGCAGGTCCCCACACAGATGGAAAGTATGCTTTCTGTGCGGGAGGTGATCAGAGTGTCAGAGGGCATGGAGGGTATGTGGATGAGGAGGGGGTGCCCCGGCTGAATGTGCTGGATTTGCAACGCCTGATTCGTTCTATGCCGAAGGTGGTGATTGCGCTGGTGGCGGGATACGCGATCGGAGGGGGGCATGTTCTGCATATCCTTTGTGACCTGACGATCGCCGCCGATAACGCTATTTTTGGGCAATCCGGTCCCAGGGTGGGTAGCTTTGATGGTGGGTTTGGGGCCAGCTACCTGGCACGCATTGTGGGACAAAAGAAAGCCAGGGAAATCTGGTACCTTTGTCGCCAGTACGATGCTAAACAAGCACTGGAAATGGGTTTAGTAAATTGCGTGGTGCCAGTCGAGCAGCTTGAAGCCGAAGGAATTCAATGGGCCAGGGAAATTTTGGAAAAAAGCCCGATCGCCATTCGTTGTCTGAAAGCCGCTTTTAACGCTGACTGCGACGGTCAGGCTGGACTACAGGAACTCGCTGGAAACGCGACCCTGCTCTACTACATGACCGAAGAAGGAGCCGAAGGGAAACAGGCCTTCCTGGAGAAGCGATCGCCCGATTTTCGCCAATTTCCCTGGCTTCCGTAGGGGTGGAAGTTGGGTTCTTCCGGCTTGCTGGTGAAAGAATCGCTTATGCTACTCTTCCATCTAAAACAGAATCCCTGGAATATTGATTTTGGTTTAGTGATAACCGTCGCTTATCACCAAACTCCCAGGAGAGCCCACGGAAATCCTAATTTATGAACTTATATATCGGTTCTTACAACAAGTAAAAACTTTTCAATCTAATTACTAAGTACTTTGCTGATATTTCTGATTTCGTGCTTTTTCAAAAGCAATTTCTTTTTCAAAAAACTAATAGAGGATTTTCTATTAATAACTGACCCAAGAACTATTGTTGTCCAGGGGTAGAGTGGTTTTTCTAAATTCTAACTCTCTTAACGCTATATATGGGGTTACTTCTTGAAATCGATCCATATATAAAGAGGGGGTTGTCTTCAGTTCAAAAGTGATTGGCTGGCATCCTAAACTTCTGAGTAAAGAGGAGTTAGCTGAGATAGAAATCCTGATAGAGCTGCTTTTCAAAGCCTTTGAAACAGTATTTGATGGCCTCATCCCCAAAAAGTAAACTTTGTTTTCATGGTCTTGATTCTAAATCAGAGTTTGCTATTCTTGTAATCGAAGCTAACAAGCTTCCCTGGCAGATAAACAGCCAAGTCCACGTTAGTTAAAGAGGTAAAAAGAGCTGTTTCACTTAATATCTGTCTCGTCGAACGACAACAGCATCCAAGTCGAAACTTGATATTTCCCCAGCTAGTAGAATGAGAGCTCTGAAGCTGATTGGTTTGTGTTTTTCATAGGGTGTGCAATCAGTTCATCTCTATATACAATGAGTGAAGGAGGGGAGGTCGCTCAAGGAGTAGAAAGGCGGGTGCTGTTGTAGTTTTAAACCCTCGAGGCAGAGCGTGTAATGGCTATTATTGCCCTGAAAGCCTGGTATCTCCAGGAGTATGAGCCGATTAAAGAGTTAGAGAAACGCCCCCACGACCTGCGCCTGAGTAAGAATAGTTTGCTGAAATCGGGGCTTAGGGCTGATTTTT
The DNA here is from genome assembly GCA_023511615.1 of Leptolyngbyaceae cyanobacterium HOT.MB2.61. Classification (GTDB taxonomy): domain Bacteria; phylum Cyanobacteriota; class Cyanobacteriia; order Leptolyngbyales; family Leptolyngbyaceae; genus Leptothermofonsia. Next base: position 12,238 of record JAIMBL010000136.1, on the reverse strand, counting down.
TGAATGACCGCGAAGAAGTAAAACAGTCAGTCTGGTTTCAGCGCTATTTAGAAGGGGAGCCTGTTGAGTTTTATATTGAGGGAAGCGGTGGTTATATCATCGCTAACATCGATTTATGTAGCCACGAAATTTACTTTTCCAAGCAGGATGGGATGGCTCATTTAGAGCCGATAATCTTTCTCTGTTATCAAAATGAATTTGCTGAATCCAGTGAAATTTTGCGCGAAGAATTGCAGAGTTTGATGGATAAGTTGAATTCGCGATCGCGCCTTCCCCTCACCGTCAAGGAATCCCATCGCCTCACGGATGGTCCTACCCGTCTCAATAGTTCCTTAATGCGGGCGATTCGTCAGAGTCTTCTGTTCATTGCGGATGGAACGGCGATCGCTCAAAGCAGCGGCTCTCCCCCCCAACTAATTCCCAGTCCTAGAGTGTGTGTTGAGGTTGGATACGCGCTTCAGTGCAAGCACAAAGAACAGATTTTGCTGATGCAGATGGAGCGTCCAGATATGCCCGGCTTTTTCCCATTTGACCTGCCCAGTCAAAATCGATTGGTGTTTAAGGATCGGGCGCAGCTACGCAAATCCCTACCTTCCCTGGTGCAAACCCATCTTCAGCGGTTTAATTTATTCTCGTAAATTTATTCTCGTAAATTGGCCAGTAATACCAATTCTTCAAAGTAAGGCTACAGATAAGGAGGCTAGAACCCTCTCAGGGTTTAGTGTTTGTCAATCCAAAATCGCAAATCCAAAATCAAGAATTGCTCTGAAAATGCCTTCATCCCCAACCCTTCTTCTGAAAGAGAAGGGGGCAGGGTTTTTATTCTTTGGAATGCTGAAACTTCAACAGGGAGGATTAGTATAAGGATATTTTCAAACCTTTCCTGGGAAAAGTGAGTTTATTCAACGTGACTGCGTAGATAATTGTGAAGGTCATACAGGCAAGGGACACGCGCTATGACAGGAAACATCAATCCAGCCCAGGCAAGCGGTGCGGCAACTAGTGGCGAGCAGAAAAGAAGCAAATATGCCCGCACACCAACCGAGTATGCCGTTCACATCCTGATTCAGGGAGGACACCGGGAAGAGGTCCGTTTCCCCACGATTCAAGATTTCCAGAAGTGGTATAGCGGTGAGTTGATGCCTAAAGCGACCTCCCACGACTTTATTACAGTGCCGATTAAAAACGTTCAGGGAGAGTACATGGTGCTACGCCCGTCCAGTGTATTGGGAATTCGGGTAGAGCCAGTATACAGCTCAAGTGTGGAGCGGTTTTAAGCACCTGGAACCTGTTTGGAACTGACGGATGGGGATTGTGAAGTGGAATGGTTTTTGGGGACTGACCGGAGTGGTTCTGTTGGGAGCTGCGCTACCCGCTATTCCCCAAGCGAAGCCTGAGGTTCAATCCCAATCTGCAAAGGCTTCTAAGCCGCTGGTTGTGGTTCAATTGAGCGATCGCCCCGGTATGGATGAGCAAATCTGGGGCCAGGGAAAGCGATCAAGCGATCGGCGGGCTTTGCTGACAGCAATTGACCACAGCTTGCGCTATTTACAGACCGCTCGTGCGGCTAAAGATTACCGTCGCTATTCGATGGCAGCAGGCATTACCCGTCAACGGATTGAGCGAAGTCTGCAGCGGTTTCGGCAGTTGCTACTCTATGCCCGATCGCCCGCTGAGTTTCAAGCAGCGATTGAGCGGGAGTTTACTTTTTACCAGGCCACTGGAAAAGATGGTCAGGGAACGGTTGTTTTCACAGGCTATTTTGAACCAGTTCACCTGGCCAGTCGTAGCCCGGATCGCCAGTTTCGCTACCCCATCTACCGTCAGCCCCCCGACCTGACAAGCTGGAAACACCCCCACCCGACGCGATCGCAACTGGAAGGATTGGATGGGCTACAGTTCTCTCAGGGCAAGCTACGGGGGTTAGAGTTGGTCTGGTTGCGCGATCGCCTGGAAGCTTACCTGATCCAGGTGCAGGGTTCTGCCCGCCTGCACCTGAGCGATGGCACCACCATGACCGTTGGCTATGCAGGACACACCAATTACCCCTATACCAGCCTGGGCAAAGAACTGGTGAAAGCAGGCAAGATCCGGCAGGAAGAATTGTCTTTGTCTGCTGTGATCCAGTACTTTCAGAACAATCCAGCCGATCTGGATGTTTACCTGCCGCGCAATCAACGGTTTGTATTTTTTAAGGAAACGGGGGGAATGCCTGCAACTGGCAGTTTGGGAGTTCCGGTCACACCTGAACGCTCCATTGCAACTGATAAGTCCCTCTTCCCTCCCGGTGCGCTGGCGTTGATTCAAACCCAGATCCCCTATCCCAATGAAGCCGGACAGTTAGCACAGCATCCCGTTACCCGCTATGTCCTGGACCAGGATACGGGCGGCGCAATTCAGGGTCCAGGACGGGTCGATATTTTCATGGGAACGGGGAAAGTGGCGGGCGATCGCGCCGGACTGATTAATTCTGCTGGCAAACTTTACTACCTGTTGTTGAAATAGAAGGGGGAATGAGCGTTGTCTCTCAATCTCATTTTATTGCCGCTGCAGAGACTTGTTCGAGAGCATTCCTAACCTATGGAAGCACCGTTAGACATAACCTTGCAGATTATCCTGACGGTGGTTGCAGGGATTGGCGCACAGGTGTTAGCGGAGTTCTTGAAACTTCCTGGCATTGTATTTCTGCTGCTGTTTGGGATCTTGCTGGGCCCCAGCACGTTTGGGTTGCTGAACCCGGATCGCCTGGGAGTGGGTTTAGAGGTCATTGTCTCCCTGCTGGTGGCCGTGATCCTGTTTGAAGGTGGCTTTAATCTACAATTGCGCGATCTGGGCAGGGTTTCTGGCAGCCTGCGCAATCTGGTGACGATTGGGACGCTAATCACGCTGCTGGGTGGGGGAATGGCCGCCCACTGGTTGAGCGAGTTCCCCTGGGCGATCGCCTTCCTCTATGCCTCTCTGGTAGTAGTGACTGGCCCCACTGTGATCAATCCCCTGCTGCGCCAGATTAAGGTTGACCGGGAAGTTGCCACCCTGCTGGAAGGAGAAGGGGTTTTGATCGATCCAGTCGGGGCAATTCTGGCCGTGGTGGTTCTCAACGTTCTGCTCAATGGAGATACTGATCCCTTAAATGTTACCAGTGGCCTGATCCTGCGCCTTGGCATTGGTGGAGGGATTGGGGTAGCTGGCGGTTGGGTGTTAGGGTTTATCCTCAAGCGAGCAGCCTTCCTTTCCGACGACTTGAAAACACTGGTAGTTTTAGCTGGTCTCTGGGGCTTCTATGGGCTGGCACAGGTGATTCGCAGCGAATCTGGACTGATGGCTGTGGTAGTAGCCGGGATTGTCCTGCGGGCTCTGGCAGTGCCTGGAGAACGCTTGCTTCGTCGCTTCAAAGGCCAGCTTACGATTCTGGCTGTTTCCGTTTTGTTCATTCTGTTGGCGGCAGATCTGTCAATTCCAGGTGTGATTGCCCTCGGTTGGGGCGGACTATTCACTGTTCTTGTCCTCATGTTTGTTGTGCGCCCAATTAACGTTTGGGTTTGTACCTGGAACAGCGACTTGAACTGGCGACAAAAGCTGTTTTTATGCTGGATTTCGCCCAGGGGCATTGTTTCTGCGTCGGTAGCTTCCTTATTTGCCATCTTGCTGACCCAGCGGGGCATCAGCGGCGGCGAATCGATTAAAGCCCTGGTATTTTTGACCATTATCACAACGGTCGTTTCTCAGGCGTTGACGGCTCAGGGCATCGCCAATCTGCTGCAAGTGAATCTTCAATCGGCAACGGGTGCAGTAATTGTGGGGTGTAATCCGCTCAGTCTGGTAGTGGCTCGTCTGTTTGCTGAACGAGGAGAGCCTGTGGCATTGATTGATACAGATCCAGAAGTTCTGCAACAGGCTGAGCAAGAGAATATTCGGGTGCTTATTAATAGTGCTCTTGATGCAGAAGTGCTGGAAGAAGCAGGGCTGGCAACGATGGGGACATTCCTGTCCATGACCAATAACGGGGAAGTCAACCTGGTGATTGCCCAACAAGCTGCTGAGGAGTTTCGTCCTCCCCACGTGCTGGCAGTCTTTCCTGGCGATTCACAAAATACTACTGTAAATCCCAAACTCACAATCAGGCGGGCTTTTGCCCCCCAAATTTCTGTCAAGATCTGGAGTCAGTACATCAGTAATGGTTCGGTGAAGCTGGGAGAAACAGTTCTCCGTGAAGAAGATTTTGAGCAGCAGCAAGCCTATCTGCAAAAGCTAATCGCAGAGGGGATGCTGGTACCGTTATTGGTGGAGCGGAATGATTCTCTTCAGGTAGTAATCGCCGATGAGATCTGGCAGGAGGGCGATCGCCTCATTTACCTGAAACACGACTCCAAGCCCAAGTTGCTGAAGTTACTATCCGGCTCCAGTCAGACAAAACTGAAGCCCGAAAAAATCCCTGAAGTGGAGAATGTGCCTCCACTCCAGGTTAGTTCTGAAACTGCTTTAGAAGAAGTTCGGAGCGATTAAACTATCGCATTGGCAGCAGGATCACCGTCAGAGGGGGCGGTGCCTCATGCCTCCCTGGTTCCTGGTTACTGCCTTCTCTCTTTTGCCCTCCCCCCTTTTGTTCAGACTTCTTAACTATCCTCAACAGGAAAAGCTACGAAAGTTTTCCCTTCTTGCCATACAGTGTTCCTACGTGTGCATTTTCCTGACACAAGCCGCATGTATTGAGTTCTGGCATGATTACAAAACCAACTTTGAGTCGTAATTGTTTCTGGGGGGAGGCTGGGTATGGATGCTAGTCTGATTCTTTCCAATATCCTGACTCCGCCAATCCTATTTTTCTTTTTGGGAATGACTGCCATTTTTGTTAAGTCAGATTTAGAAATCCCGCCTCCGATTCCTAAATTGCTCTCTCTCTACCTGCTGTTTGCGATCGGGTTTAAGGGCGGGGTTGAACTTGTCAAAAGTGGGGTGACGCAAGAGGTCCTTTTGACCATGCTGGCAGCCATGCTGATGGCCTGTACCGTACCGGTCTATACATTTTTTATCCTGCGCTTGAAGCTTGATCCCTATAATGCGGCGGCGATCGCAGCTACCTACGGTTCCATCAGCGCTGTCACCTTCATCACAGCCAGTTCGTTCTTGCAACAACTCAATGTCAATTTTGATGGCTACATGGTGGCGGCCCTTGCCTTAATGGAGTCTCCGGCGATCATTGTGGGGTTGATTCTGGTCAATCTGTTTACCTCTGACCGCAATAGCGATCGCGAATTCTCCTGGGGTGAGGTGTTGCGAGAAGCTTTTTTGAATGGGTCGGTGTTTCTGCTGGTCGGCAGTCTTTTGATTGGTGTATTAACTGGCGAACATGGCTGGCAGGTGCTATCACCCTTTACCCAGGATATGTTCTACGGCATCCTTACTTTTTTCCTATTGGATATGGGACTGGTGGCGGCCAAAAGAATAAAGGATCTAGAAAAAACAGGTCCTTTTCTGATTTCCTTTGCGATTCTGATTCCAATCCTTAACGCCAGTGTTGGATTATTGACCGCCAGACTAATCAACATGCCCCAGGGTGATGCACTGCTATTTTCAGTTCTGTGTGCAAGTGCATCCTATATTGCCGTTCCAGCCGCTATGCGGTTAACCGTTCCTGAGGCGAATCCCAGCCTATATATTTCAACGGCCCTGGCTGTGACCTTTCCCTTCAATATCATTGTAGGTATACCGCTGTATCTATACGGCATTCATCTGCTGTGGAGCTAAAATCATGCATCCAGTCAAACGTATCGAAATCATTTCTGACTCAGTGGAGATGGGAAAAATTGTGGAAGCCCTGAAAAAGGCAGGGGCAACAAGTTATACCGTGATCCACAACGTCGAGAGTAAAGGTATCAAAGGCACCGTGTTCGATGACTCTTCTGTCACCATGCTGGACAATGCCTACGTCATTGCCTTTTGCCCACCGGAAAAGGCGAAATCAGTTGCGGAAGCGGTGCGCCCAATTCTGAACAAGTTTGGTGGCTCCTGCTGGATCTCTGAGGTTATGGAAATTCGCTCGGTGAGATGTATCGCGTCGATGTAAAGATTTGAGATTACTATGAATCAGGTTTATGGATTAATTGGCCGCCGGAATTTTTTGCGGCTGATGGGGGTAATGGGAAGTGGGATGGCGGGGACGATCGCAGGGTTAACCTGGAATACCCATCCCGCCCACGCTGATGAAGGCTTGAGCCCGGATAGTGCCCTGCAACAGCTTTTAGCAGGCAATCAGCGCTTCGTCTGGCACAAACCAGATTATCCCCATCAATCGGCAAAACGCCTGCAAGAAGTGGCTTCCGCCCAACACCCCTTTGCCACAGTTTTAAGCTGCGCCGATTCGCGGGTTCCGGTTGAACTCATCTTTGATGCCGGAGTTGGCGATTTGTTTGACATTCGAGTGGCAGGCAATATTGTCACACCAGAAGTACTGGGCAGTCTGGAGTATGCGGCAGCTTTATTGGGTACCCCTCTGATTATGGTACTGGGCCACGAACATTGTGGAGCCGTTACCGCTGCTGTGCAAAATGAACCCCTACCAGGTAGCATTGGCTCTCTGGTGAAGGCAATTAAGCCAGCGGTTGGCAGAGTCAAGGAGACTGGGAATGACCGGGTTGAATTAGCCGTGGTTGAGAATGTGCGCTACCAGATCGAACGGATGCAACAGAAGTCTCCCGTCCTGACTCAGCTCGTAGCAGCAGGCAAACTCAAAGTGGTTGGCGGGCGCTATGATCTCGATACGGGGGAAGTGACGCTGGTTTGAGGATAGCCTGTGGAGTAAGGGGGTAGGAAGGGAAAAGAAGAAAGAGAAGAGAGGTGAACCTAACAAGGTAATGATGAAGGGCGCTAGCCGCCATCATTAACGACTCAAAAATCATTACGATTTGGGCACTACTGAGAAGAGAAACCGGGAGGCAACAGGTGTGAAGGGATGAGGGAGCCAGGGAATATTACTTCTTCACCTCTTCTCTCCCAATTTGCGGCTTTTGCCATTCTCTATTCCAGATAGCTCAGCCAGTGCTCAACCATCTCCGGCGAACCGTACCACAATCCAGCCTTTGGGGAATGCCTGGCTCCTTCAAGTACCAGATTTTCGGCTCCTTCCAGATGGGCAGCGGCGATCGGGGTGATGCCATCTCCCCAACAGTTCCCCTTCCCGCAGGTCAGTTTGTAGCTGCTGTAAGCGAGCCAGGTTTTGAAGCGATCGCCATACACCGCTTTCCCTGCCACACAGACATACCGCACCTCTGGATAAAACGCCCCTGGATAGCTGAGGTTGACAAAATCCAGGTTTTTGCGAGTCCAGCGTTCCAGACTGGTGTGAGGAGTGCCAAGGGTAATCAGTGTCGCCACAAATGAACGGGCATTCCAGACACAGTCCTCCCTGTCCCCCGGATGGATACAGTAGGGCTTTTCTCCCAGGTAGATGCGGGATAACCAGCCCCCTGCAGAATGTCCAACCAGATTAACTTTGGTGGCTTTGCACTGTTGCAGCACCTGTTTTACTGTGGCATCGAGCGATCGCAAAATCGGCGTCACCGAACGCCCCCCCAACGTTTGCAGCCAGTCATGCCAGCGAATTGGCACTACAAAGGCAGCAACCCCCTTCGTCTGTAAAGTTTGCGCCAGTACGCCATACTCCGGTGCCCCAGCTAGGTAACCCGGCAAGATAATCGTTGGAAATGCCATGCCTGTTGAAGCAACCAGTTATTAAGCCTTCCCACTGTATCGCGATTCTTGCTGCCATGAGAGGAAGAGACTAGGGTTCCGCCAGGAAAATTTTGACGGGTCGCAGACCCTCAAAATTTAACCCCCATCAACTTCCTGGGTATTCGCTAACCATCAAATTCAATTTGGCAAAGTACTAGGTAAGGGTAGGAAAATGCATCCAGATTGCGAAACGTAAACTTCACTTCAGCCTAAGCAAGCCTGGAGAAGATGTTACACAACTTGACTCACATGAGCTAAATTGCACCGACCTCCTTAAAAAGGAGCCTGTTTCCAGACTCCTTGTTTATAGAAAGATAGGTTGGCAACGCTTAGTTGAAGTTGCCCCGGAAGATGGAATCGACAATGCCGAAGTTGGCTAGCAGCAGGTAAGCCGTAAACGCGCCACCCATCGCGCCGACAAGGAATCCACCTGTGAACTGGCTCCAGCCTTCTGCTGTTTGCAGGGCTTCGCTGGAACGACCGGGAGCTCCACCAGAGGATTGGACAGCAGTGGCTGCATTCGATCCGTCCTCAGCAAAGGTGGCAAGCCCGTAGGCAGAAAGGCATGCAGTCGCAATCAAAATGAGAGCAATGCCTGAAATGAGTCCACCTAGTGCAGCATGGTCCGAGTCACGCAGGGGACCCAGCTTAACCCAGGGACCAATGATGAAATAACCATGTGCCAGACCAATCTCCAGTCCACGCAGGATGGGGGAAAGCCCTTTCCGATAGGCTGGAAGGTTTCCGATAAATGTTCTAGTAAAAGCAGAATCACTAATGGGAGTTGACAGATTTCCGCTGAAGGGATCGCCCTTGAAGGGTTGAATAAGTTCTGCATTTCTAGGATCAGACATGCGTAATTGTCCTTATCTATCTAGGGGTATGCGAAGAATTGAGACTAATTCTACGCCCAGGGAGGGACGCTCCGTAACAAGAGATGGTTCAACCGTTAGAAAAGTTAATGAGGGAAGGAGAGGATAGGGGTGAGAACCAGTGGTCAGTGGTTGATTGTTATTTACAAAAGTAAGGACACCGGTTGTGCCATTAACGACCAGGTGAGAACCAGTGCTCAGTGGTTGATTGTTATTTACCCCATCACTCCATCACCCCTTCCCTTCCGCTCTACTGTCTGCAATTTGTTGCCGGAGCAATTCGGTCATAGAAATCAGGGAGGATTGGGCGATCGCTTCCTGTTTCCCCGTTGCCAGCCATTTGAGTTGAACGGTTTGGGTTTCGGCTTCGGCATCACCCAGGATGAAACAGGCCGCTGCACCGCTGCGATCGGCTCGTTTGAACTGTTTGCCAAAGGCACTGCCGCTTAAATCTAGCTCTACACTGAAGCCTTGTTGACGCAAGGTTTGAGCCAGAACCACGGCCTGGGCTTCGGCGGGCTCGCCTTTAGAAACCACATAAAAATCAATCCTTGTAGGAGAAACAGGCTGTAGCTGTTGCAGAAGTAGAATCAAGCGTTCCAGGCCGATCGCCCAACCCACCGCCGGAGTATCAGGGCCACCCAGTTGGGCCACCAAACCGTCGTAGCGTCCACCTGCACAAACAGTTGCCTGGGCTCCCAGGTCATCGGACTGAATTTCAAATACAGTATGGGTGTAATAATCAAGCCCCCGCACCAGACGAGGATTGACTTCGTAGGGAATTCCTAAACTGGTTAGCTGCTGTTGCACCTGCTCAAAGCGAGTTTTGGAATCGGGGTTGAGGTAATCCAGAATGCTGGGGGCTGCCTGCAAAATTTCCTGGGTGTGTTCGTCCTTGCTGTCCAAAATCCGGAGGGGATTGCGGCTCAGTCGATCCTGGGAGTCAGGATCAAGCTCACTCTTAAAGGGGGTGAGGTAAGCAATCAGGGCTTCGCGGTAGTGCTGGCGATCTTCAGAATTGCCAATCGAGTTCAGATTGAGGTGCAGGTTTTTCAGTCCCAATGTTTGCAAAATTTGGGTGGCGATCGCAATCACCTCTGTGTCAGCTCTGGGAGATAGACTGCCCAACACTTCAACCCCAATCTGGTGAAACTGCCGCTGCCGCCCTGCCTGGGGTCGTTCGTAGCGAAACATGGGGCCACCATACCAGAGCCGCTGCACTCCACCCTGGGCCGCTAACCCATGTTCAATAAACGCCCGGACGACCCCCGCAGTTCCTTCAGGACGAAGGGTAATCGAACGATCTCCCCGGTCTTTGAAGGTATACATCTCCTTCCCAACCACATCTGTGGCTTCCCCAATCCCCCGCTCAAACAGAGACGTCTGCTCGAAAATGGGCGTGCGGATTTCTTGATAGGCCGCTTTGCTCAAAATATCCTGGGCAACTGACTCTACCCTCTGCCAGTAACCAATCTCTTCCGGCAGAATGTCCCGTGTCCCCCGTAGCGCTTGAATGGAACCCATGTTTCTTTACTCGACCGTTTCCCAAGCACCGTAGCGATCGCTATAGTACGCTAAAATCCGCTGCACCTGCTCATGGCAGAGAGCGTCTGCATCATCAGGCAAGTAAATCCACAGGCTGTCAATTTGACTCAGGCTATAGTCGAATTGCTGAGACTGCTGGGGAAGCAGTTCGGTTTTAACCCCCTCTACCTGGCAAAGGTGGGCGGCCACCTCACGGTAAACCGCCAGGGGCAAATGAGCCAACCGAATTCGATACTTCACCGAGTTCTCCAACGCAACCTGAATCCTAAACAAACAGCCTGAAAAGAACGTTAGCCCCTGGCCCCTTCTGACACCCTGAGCATGGTTGACCAACCAGAGGGCAGTCTACTAACTAGAGGCAGTCTATTAACCCGAAGTCGCCTCTTTATTGATATTCACATTCGGCAAGGGGCAGCAATTCACATCATCCAGACAGACCTTACCCCACTGCAAGGCCCACCGGACCAAGGCAACCCGATTCTCAGTCTCCGTTTTAGTGAGAATGTTACTGATATGGTTATCAACGGTACGCTTGCTAATTTCCAACTTTTCGGCAATTTCCTGGTTGGTTAAGCCAGCGGCTACCAGTTCAATAACTTGCAGTTCCCGATCCGAAAGTGGACCCTGCGCCTGAAAATCGCCACCAGCCATAGGATTCCTTGTTTATGTATATCTACTTACTTCACTCCATTGTAGGAGCAACTTGGCAAAAATACTCACGGCTGATTGGGAAAATCGCCGCTTGATTCCCTCGATTCCCTTTTTCCCGTATTAGGGTATGCAGTTCATCGTTGCGAGATAGATTGGTTCCATGACTGTTCAAAAACCTCCCAGTATTTGGATGTATAAACCCTGGTGGTGCCAGCCCTGGTCTATTGTGTTGACCGGGAGCGCCTTGATTGGTGGGTGCTGGCTGCTGCTGAAAGTAGTTTGGTTAACGGTGCTGGCGACGATTCCTGTCCTGATCTGGATGGGTTTCTTTTTGCTGGTATACCCACGGTTGATGCAGGAAAGTGGTTTGCTGGAAGAATTGTCGCAGGGAGATGAATGATTGCTTGTTTGATGTTCAGGGACACCGGGGAGCGCGGGGTTTGCGCCCAGAAAATACGCTGGCTGGATTTGAATACGCGATCGCCCTGGGTGTAACGACCCTGGAAATGGATACCGGCATTTCAAAAGACGGGGTGGTAGTTGTTTGTCATGATCCGTTCATTAATCCACTGCTGTGCCTGGATGCAAAGGGCAATCGCCTGCCTCCTTTCCCACTCCGGCTAATTAAGGATTTAACTGTGGCAGAAATTCAGACATTTGACTGCGGCAGTTTAAATCCTGATCCAGCTCGGTTTCCCCAGCAGCGAGCAGTTCCAGGTTCGCGAATTCCCACCTTGCAACAGGTCTTTGATCTGGCTGAAGCCCAGAATCCCCAGATTCGCTACAACATTGAAAGCAAAGTCAGCCCCCTGAAGCCTGAGGAAACAGCCAGCCCTGAAGTATTTGCTGAAAAACTGGTAGGGTTGATTGTTCAAAATAACCTAGTTGAACGAGCCATAATCCAGTCTTTCGACTGGCGAGTTTTACGGGAGGTCAAGCAAATCCATCCATCCATTCAAGCCTCTGCCCTGGTGGTGCACAATCAAACCACCAGTACCTTAAAGGGTTCTAACGGCGCGTCCCCATTTCTGGCAGGGCTGGAGTTTGAGCCCCAGCCAGGAAACATTACAACTCTGCTCCAGTCAACAGGGTTTGTAGACATTTACTCCCCCAACTTTGAAACCCTCCTCCCCGAATCTCCAGCCTTCCTTCAGGCTGTTTCAGAGCTACAAGCGGCAGGGCTTAAGGTCATTCCCTGGACAGTAAACGATCCAGCAGTTATGCAGCAGTTTATTGACCTGAACGTAGACGGACTCATTACAGATTTTCCCAATATACTATTGAGCCTGGTGGACCTAACAAGGTCATGATGAGCGGCGCTAGCCGCCATCATTAACGACTCAAAAATCATTACGATTTGGGCACTACTTTGAGCCTGGTTCAAGTAGGGATTTTGAGTTTTGAGGAAGGTTACAGGCAACGGGTAACAGGATTGAAATGAC
>JAIMBL010000135.1 GCA_023511615.1 Leptolyngbyaceae cyanobacterium HOT.MB2.61 | reverse complement strand
CGGTTCCCCTGGCTTGCCGGTGAAAGAGTAGCTTACGCTACTCTTTCATCTCAAACAAAATCCCTGAAATATTGATTTTGTTTTGATGATAAGCGACGCTTACCATCAAACTCTCAGGAGAGCCATAGAAACTCAACTGTAAAAGCTATATGACCTATCGCAACCCTGTACCGACGGTTGATATTATCATCGAACTCATTGATCGCCCCAACCGTCCCATTGTTTTAATTGAGAGGCTCAATCCTCCCTATGGCTGGGCCATTCCCGGCGGTTTTGTGGACTATGGCGAAACGATTGAAACAACCGCTCGACGCGAAGCCCTGGAAGAGACGGGATTGAAGGTGAATTTAGTTGAGCAATTTCACGTGTATTCAGACCCAAACCGGGACCCTCGCCAGCACACCATTGGGATTGTATTTTTGGCCAATGCCCATGGAGAGCCTCAGGCAGGCGACGATGCAAAGCATCTGGAAGTTTTTGATGTGACAGCCATTCCCACCAACCTCTGCTTTGACCACAACAAGATCTTGCAGGACTATCTAAACTATCGCTATTACGGACAACGACCGCGATTGTGAGATTCAGGCGTTGAGTTATGAGGTATGAGTTATAAAGCACTTCAGAATTCATACCCAAACAACTGTCATGACTCGCAAAATCATCCGTACTGACTCCGCTCCCGCTCCTGTTGGTCCTTATAACCAGGCGATCGCCGCCAGTGGGCAAATGGTGTTTGTGGCGGGGCAAATTCCGCTTGATCCAGTAACGGGACAAATTGTGGGCGAAGGAGATGTTGCCCAACAGACGGAACGGGCGATCGCCAACCTGAAAGCAATTCTGGAAGCGGCAGGGGCAACCATGCAGGACGTTGTGAAGACCACCGTTTTTCTGGCAAACATGAATGATTTTGCTGCCATGAACGGGGTCTATGCCCGCTATTTTGAAGACACAACGGCCCCCGCTCGCGCCTGTGTTGAAGTTTCCCGATTGCCCAAGGATGTGCTGGTCGAAATTGAGTGTATTGCCGTACTTTAGGTTGCCGAAAAATCATAGCTATAGCCACCAGGCTTAGGACGGGGTGCAGGGGTTCCACCCCTGGCTTGGGGGCGAAACCTCTATACCCCCCTTAAACCCAGTGTCCTAAGCAACCTGGCGACAGCTATAAAAAAAAGTCCCTCTGCTTAAGGAGGGACTGAACTGCTCAAGTGTAATCGGATCTGAGGAAGACAACTGGAAAGTTGAAAAACAAGGAGGATTTGGCAAAACAGACGAATCCCCTGGTTTGCTGGTGAAGGGGCGGCGTAAACTCCCCTTTCATCTCAAACAAAGCCTCTGGGATGTCAATTTTGTTTTAGTAATAAGCTCCGCTTATCACCAAACTCCCAGTAGAGCCAACGGCCTAGTGTTGCAAACAGTAAATTTTGCAACATGGGGATTTGGGGGCTTCGCCCCCAAGCAGGAGTTTTATCCCTGCATCCCCAACAAAACTTTTGTTTTGCGGTACTAGAACGTGAAGGTAGTTCTGACAACGCCAACGTAGATCGTGTCGTTATTTCTATTGTGCTCCGGATTAAAGATAACGATTAGCCCTGGTGTGATTGAAATATTAGAGTTGATTTGATATCGGTAAAGAGCCTCCAGATGGATCGAGGTATCGCGATTTTCACGGGCGCGAATATCGTTATCGCTGACTTTAGGTGGCATACCCACCATAATTCCACCCAGGTTGCCCTTTTGGCCCAGATCGGGAAATGCCAGAGCGACTAACCAGTTCCAGATAGTAGCGTCAGCCCCTCGATTTATACCGGCCTCAGCATTTGCCTGAGTTCGGCCAACCCAACCAGATAGGTTGAATTGAGGACTGATTCGCCAACTGGCGATCGCCCCATAGGAATTGGTTGAAGTGGCTACCGCACCAAATGGACGCTGGGCAAAAGCGCTTCCCGTACTACTCGATACATTTACATCGAAGCCAGCAAAATAGTTGTAAGCGTAGGTCGCTCCCACACTGAAGGTTTTGCTAGGAGAAAAAATTAACTGAGCCAGGGCGCTAGAGTTGCCATTAAACAGCCCCCTTTTTTCGTTTGGATTACTGGCATTCTTTGCCCGGTAGGCCAGCGATAAGGTCACCAAATCCCCAAACTTATGCTCCAGTGCGACACCTGGTCCCTCTACAATCCGATAGAGCGGACTGAAGCGACCAAATCGGGAGAGGGCTCCAGAACCGTCACTTTGCAGAAAGGGGTTCAGCGGGTTTGCAATATTTTCTGAACCATAGGCATTAGCAATTAGCCAGACCCGAGTATTGTCTCCAATAGGAAAACGGTAAAACAGATCATCAACACCAACTTGATTTCCCTCATTTCCATCGAAGGAAAGACGAGTCATGTTCGTTCCAGTCACATTCCCGCTAAAGGGAGTCACATTCCTTCCCTGAATCCGAACCCTCAGCTGATCCTTGCCTGTAAAGCTAGTCTCGAAATTCAGGCGTGCTCGATTTGCCAGAATAGGATTAGTCTGTAACTCTCCACCCCCCGCGGCCTCATCCCCAAAAACACCCGCCAGGGCAAAAATGACCTCTCCTTTTAGCTTGGTTGTCGTAGAAAACTGTTGTTTTTCTAAGGTGGCAGTACGCACTTCAAGGGAATCGACCTTACCGCGCAAGGTTGCCAATTCCGCAGCAAACTCTTCTTGAAGTTTTTGGAGGGCAAGCAGGTCTTCCTTTTTCACAAGATCAGCCGTTGCGGCAGTCAACAGTTCGCTGATCCGATCCATACACGCATTGACCCCAGCGGCAAATTCATAGCGAGACAGGGCCCGGTTACCCCGATACGTGCGATCTGGATACCCAACAATGCAACCATACCGCTCTACCAGTGATTGCAAAGCCTGAAATGCCCAGTCGGTTGGCCTTACATCCGATAGCTGAGACACCGAAGTGACCTGGGACAGAGTGGACTCATCCAGGTTCAGGGAAGCCTCATCGGCAGGGAGGAATGACGAAGGAGACTCTTCGCTTTTTCTAGAACCATTGGTTTGGGCTACCTGGCGATCGCTCGATACCATGAGGAAACCAGATTCCGAGGACAAAGCCTTTTGGCCACCTGCTTGAGCTAAAGCTTCTCTAGATAAACCCAGCGCACCGAACGTCACCGAAGTTAGGCATAGGAGATTAAGGAATATTCGTTGATTCATCATTTCGTCCACTTTCACACCCATTGAAGAATTTGACGATGTAGCCCTGCCTGAATCTTTAAGCTCAGGTAAAGTCAGCAACAACTAGATGAGACTGTTTTCAATAGTCCATCCGGTCATTTCCCCATTCCACAGAGATTCTCCAGACTTTTATCTGGACAAATCTTCTAAAGTCCTATGGAAAAAAGAATTCAGCCTCAAACATTCTCCAGGAGAAATATTAGAAGAGCACCATCCTGGTTTTAAGCAGGATTAACGAGCCGCAGTTATTGACTTTTAATGTCAAAAAGCTTACAGAGGAAGAACACTTTCTGTCAAGACTAATCGCAAATTAGTTGCATTATCTGAAACGGGTGGTGTCTTTAGCCTCTTTGGACAAGATTGCCTATTTCCGCTGTGTAGCCTCAAAGAATTATCCAAGCAGAGTTTCCCCATATCTGCATGAACACAGTATATGAGCACAGTCCAGGATGCTATGTGAATCGGATAAGAGGCAAAGTCATCCTTCCCATTTCTACAACCAGCTTGACAGCAATTCTGATTTATTCTACTTTCCTTATTGTTGAAGAGTTTCAATAGCCTGAACGAAAGATGGAATAGGAATTCAGGTGCTTTCACTGAATTGAAGTAGGAATGAGCTGAAAAAATGGGAATTACAAGGCGTGTTTTTATCGCTTCTGGGGCGGCAATGGCAGCAGTGGCGTTTGATCAATCAAGAAAGCCTAGGGTAGGGTTTGCTCAGTCAAACCGGGTCGTTAATCTTTATTCTGCCCGGCACTATGACACCGACACTGCAATCTATGACGGCTTTACCAAAAAGACCGGGATTAAGGTCAACCTAGTAGAAGCCGATGCAGACAAACTGATCGAGCGGATTAAGAGCGAAGGAAGCAATAGTCCAGCTGACGTATTGATTACGGTAGACGCAGGCCGTTTGTGGCGTGCGCAGGAAGCTGGTCTGTTGCAGCCAATTTCGTCTAAGATTTTGAAATCTGCCATTCCCGCAAACCTGGCTGAACCCCAGGGATACTGGTATGGCTTTACCAAGAGGGCACGGGTCATTGTCTACAACAAAGACAGGGTAAAGCCCGCAGACCTTTCAACCTATGAAGATCTGGCGAATCCGAAATGGAAAGGGCGTTTGATCTCTCGTACCTCTAGCCACGTGTATAACCAATCACTGACGGGTTCAATTCTGGCTGTTCATGGTTCCCAAAAAACGGAGGAGTGGGCAAGGGGTTTGGTTGCGAACTTTGCCCGTCCACCCGAAGGAAACGATACAGCCCAAATCAAAGCAGTGGCATCAGGAGTGGCCGATGTCACATTTGTGAACCAGTACTATGTGGTTCGACTGATGAAATCGGAAAAGCCCGAGGATAAGGAAGTGGCTTCTAAGATTGGGGTGTTCTTCCCAAATCAGAAGGATCGTGGGACTCACATCAACATCAGTGGTGGTGGAGTTGTCAAAACTTCCCCCAATCGGGAAGCTGCCATCCAGTTTCTGGAGTACCTGGCAAGCCCCAAAGCACAGGAAATTTTTGCCCGCAGCAACAATGAGTATCCTGCGTTGGCGAAAGTTGCGCTTGACCCAGTGCTGGCCAGCCTGGGTACGTTTAAGGAAGATAAACTCAATGCCGCCGTTTATGGTAAGAACAATGCCGAAGCCTTGAAAATTATGGACCGCGCGGGTTGGAAGTAAGGAAGAGAACTGACCTCTCCCCTCACCCAACTGGCTCAGTTTCAGTGGGCTGTTCTCCGGGAGTTGATGCAACTTCCGGAGAAAACTCAGTGAAAATTCCTGGATCGGGCATGGTACCGACTTCTGCAAGACTAGATTGTGAACTGCTGGCTTCTGGTGCGGGTGGGGTGGGCGTATGTTGCTCCAGGTTTGACTCGACAGGTACCGGGGCAGGTTCTGGTGCTAAGGTGTCTCTGGTAAATCTTGGTTGAAACTCTGGGGGGGGTGGATTGCTGGTAGCTGGAGTTGTTGCAGCCAGACTGTCTCCTAATCCAGGTAGTTCTTTGTAGGTATCTTTCCTTTCCTTATAAATTTCTGCCAGGGCTTCTCGCATTTCCTGAAGCCAGCCTGCATTCTCAGTTTGTAAAACTGCCTCAGTACTGCTGACTAAGGTTTCAACATTTGCCCGTTCCTTTCTGGCTTCGGGGGAGAGGGCGTGCCACCAGATGCGAATATCGTACAGGTCTGCTGCTGCCAGGTTACAGGAGATGACATTCGATTCGACCCGCTTGAATTCCAGAAAGTTGGTGAGGGCGATCGCCAGCGCATTGCTGACTGCCAACCAGATGTTCAAATTAATCGCGGCCAGCAGGGCCCCAATTCCACCTAGCAGGATAATTAACAGTTGGAAACGGCGCAGGTCTTTGCCCAATCGGGCCGCCTTTTTCTGGTAATAGTCGAACTGGTCTTCAACCCGCCATTGCAGATACTGCTCTGCGGTCATGTCGTCAAAGCCATTGTCACCCTTGGGCGTGCTGTACTGAGGCGGTAACTCTCCTTTGTAGGGAAGCAGGTCAGTCTGATTCACGGAAGTTTCCATCAGGCGCCTGCTGATGATCTTCATTTTCTTGGCCAGCCTCACATCCCGTGTCTCAGAGGAGGTGATATCAGATGGATCGTATTCTTCGACCTGCATCCGGTAACGATAAATTTCTTTCTTAATTGCCTCAGCACTACTCCGCAACATGACCCAGCTAATGCCCATGTTGAACTTTTCGGAGAAAGCCACCAGTACGGTGACAAGGATGGGAACAGCAATGACAACAAAGTGAAAGGAATCCAGGAATTGCTGTTTGCTGAACCAGCTTCCGATCCAGACAGGAAACCCAATGTTATCTGGGGTCAGGTAGCGCTCAACGGTGGAGTAGAGAACTGCGAGGGTGGTGGCAGCAACTCCCAGACCCAGGATCCACTTGCGTTGCTGGACAAACCGACGCTGGGTAATTATGGCATTTTTGTCATACTTGGCAAAGCGGAACCAGGCATCTTCCAGAATCTGACTTCTTGCTGGAGGAGTCTGGTTAGTAGCAGAGAGTTCAGTAGGCATTCAAGGCTCCCTGGATCAAAAACAGTCTTTAAGAAGCTTATCCCCTGAAAGAAGATTACGGTTTAGGTGCAAAGATTTCTTCAATCATCTTGGCGAGCGTATCGGCTCCAGTATCCAGATCGATCGCCCGCACCAGGCCAGAGGCAACAATGGCTTCAGCTCGTGAATCGGTAATGTTTCCCCGCAGAGCCGTTGCCAGCACATCGGCTGTGCGTCCACTGCCTGCAACCACGATGAGCGATCGCTCGGATTGGATACTCTGAGAAGCATCGATCCAGGAAACTTCCCCGCCATTAATAAGTACGGTCACGGAGTCGGCAGCGTTGCTCAGGGTGGTGGCGAGATTGGCAATCCAGGCAGATTCATCTCCCCAGTTTGAACCTGGAATCAAGACAAAATGGGTATGGTTGGGTTCCAGGGGAGCGGCATCAGAGGAAGGTGCGCTCTGGCCCGGCAGGATGGCAAGACCAATGGGGATAACCCCCACCAGGGGAAATGTTCCCCCCTCTTCCAGGCGGGCCTGTCCCATCAGGCGCATAACTCCGGCATCAGTTCCCCCGTCAATTACGGTCGCCTGCCATTTCTCTGCTAGGGGTGCCAGGACTTCTGTAAACAGGCGGCGCACACGATTGAAGTCTGCTTGACTGAGCTTGCTGGCACCACCAATCACCACCAGAACGGGTTGATGTCGCTCCAGCCCCATTTCACGCACCAGTACTTGCAGGTCAACCGACGGGTCAACTTGAACGACTTCAGCGGTTGCCCCTGTGGGAAAGGTAATGGTGAAGGGTTTTTCCATGAAGAGCATCTTACTGGCGGTATGCAGCAGCATCAACAAAAATTTCACCTGGGGCAATCATTTTTCGTAGAGCTGGAATGAGATAGTGGGCCAGGGTAAAGGCATCAACCCCTAAGAGGGTGCGTTCCTGAGCTGCCTGTATCCCTGCTTGAGAATGCCACCAGGCCGCTGCCTGAACCGTATCGATCAGGGAGGCAGACTCTGAAGTTGTTTGGGCCAACAGTCCGCCCAGCAACCCGGTCAACACATCTCCGCTACCGCCCCGTGCCAGGGCCGGGGTGCTTTCTGGATTGATTCGGACAGTGCCAGTGGAGTCGGCGATCGCGATGCGTGCCCCCTTCAATAAGACTACCGCACCACTTTGCGCAGCGGCGGTTCTGGCGGCAGTAACCCGGCAATCCATCGCAGCACCCAGTTCGGGAAAGAGTCGCTTGAATTCTCCCAAATGGGGAGTGAGAACTGCAGGAGTCTGCCGTCGCTGGAGAGTGGGGACCGTTCCCTGGGCTGCCAGAATGTTGAGACCATCGGCATCCAGAACCAGGGGGCAATCGCTTGCCAAAATTTGCTGCACTACAGGAGTTGCTTCTGTTGTTAACCCAGGCCCGGCGGCGATCGCCTGATAAGCACTCAGGTCAATTCTTTCTGGCAAATGGGCGATCGCTCCTGCTTCCGTCTCTGGGCAATCCAGCACCAGGGCATCGGGAATCTGAGCTGTCAGAATCGGCTTGAGTGAAGCTGGAACCGCAATTGATAGCATTCCCACTCCACTGGCACGGGCTCCCAACCCCGTCAACAATGCTCCCCCTGCGTAGCGGCGAGAACCACAGACCAGCAGCAAGTGACCCATCTTGTACTTGTGGGTGGCGGGGGGGCGGTTCAGTGGTAGATGGGCGATCGCCATCTCTGGCGTAATCCGCCGTAATTGGGGAGGATTTCCCAGCACGGCCAAAATATCTGCCAGGGGAAGATCAAAATCAATCAGCTCCGCTTCTCCCACATATTCCAGCGCCGGGTCTTGCAGCAGCCCCAGTTTCCATAATCCCAGGCAAAGCGTACGTGTGGCCCGAATCGCTGCACCCAAAACGGCTCCCGTATCGGTATGTAAACCAGAGGGCAGGTCAATACTGACAATCGGTTGGGGCCATGGGTTAACTTGATTGATTATGGCGGCCAGATCATCGGTAAGCGATCGCTCCAGCCCAAACCCAAACAATCCATCAATCAATCCATCGCAATGCTGGAGTGTTTCAACCCTGTCTACGAAAGGAATGCCCAGACTCGCACAAAACTGCTGGTGTTGCCTGGTTAACTCCTTCAGCCTGGAGAAGGGACAGTAGATCAACACCTCGCGCCCACGGAAGTGAAGCTCCCGCGCTACCACCAGGGCATCACCGCCGTTATGCCCCGGTCCAACCAGCACTCCTATCCGTTTCCCCACTGCATAGGAGTCCATGGCCTCGACCCGACGAGCAATTAAGCCCGCCACTTTTTCCATCAGCGCAGCAACAGGCATCCCTGCGGCAAACACCCGTTCTTCAATTTGCCGCATCTCATCAGCCGTTACAACAAACTGCTGAATCTGTTGGTTTCGTTGCTCAATGGCGCTCAAAATCGTTAAGTAGCTAGGTGCAATTAAATTAAAGATAGTTTTGGGGGTGGAGGGGGTGAAACCCCCTGCCTGGGGGCAACGCCCCCAATCCCCTTGCTTCCAATTAATGATGTCTACCTACTTAGTGGTTTCTTTTACCGACCGTAATACACTCTCGAATCCATACCCCCACGCCGGAGGTATTGATCAACCTCCTTAGCCTCACGGTAATCCCTAAAGGGACCAATTTCTAGATGCCAACCCAGGGGAGCGTCTTTCACCTGTACTGATTCCTGACGAATGCCAAGTCTCATTGCCTGTTGGGCCAGGGTTTCCAGATTCTCCTGCCGACCAGGAACAATCACCAGGTAACGGTTGCTTTGACCAGAGGATGCGGGGGGATAGGCCATATTGTTGTAGCCCATTTCAGCGGTAATTCCCTGCATCCGCAGGGTTTCGACCTGCTGGCGGGCAGTCCCTTCATCACTGTAGGTTCCTACCTGGATGACAGGTCGCCCCTGGTACTGTTCAACAAAGGCCCTCGGTTCAATGGTTTGCACCTGTTGCAGCAGATAGGGACTATCTCCATTCACATAGACTACATACCGGGCTGCATTCATTCCTTGAGCACCTGTGGGTGCCTGGAAGATGGCTTCTCGCTGAAAAGGAGTCGGAGCTACCGGCGGTTGGGAGTCTGGAATGGGGGGCGGTGGTGGAACCGATATGGAAGGTTGGTTTAACATTTCCTGGGGGTGACTGGGTAAGGCGCCTATCATCAGGGCTGCGATCGCCAAACTGCCTCCCAGCCCAATGCGGGCGATCGCAGCCTGACCATCTGAGGAAAACCGCTGTAAGAAATGGTTGAAAAGCATTCTAGGGCGTGATGTGACGTAGTATTTCCAATTAGTAGACATCCTGGAAAACCCCTCCCATTTTCATCTTGCTGAAAGCCATGTTACACGCGGAATTCCAGGCGGCTCGACAAATTTGGTTGGAAAGGTTGACAACGATTGTTGCCGCCATAAAAAAACGGTACGAGCCATGAGCCTCGTACCGCTTTCTACTCAATCAGAATTCAATCAGAATCGGAATTCCTTAGCCGTTGTTAACTGTTAGGGGAAATAGTGTTACCCGTTAAGGGAATAAGCAGCACCCCGATACATCAGCCTTGCGATGGGATGGAAAATAGATCGCTTAGCTGTTTCACCAAGATCCAGAGCATAGTTCGCACCGCGATATCTCAGGTTGTAGGCTCGGTGAGCTTCGGGAGCAGGTACTTCCGCTGTAGCCTGGGTATTAGCTCGGTCAGGAGTGTAATCGTAGGTGACTCCACGGTAAATCAATTTCATAGTACTCGCCTCTTTTGGATTTCAGAATCGATATTGCTCGGTGAGAGAGATGAGGCGCGTTCCTTCGGGAAAACTCCCTACTTCCGTCTTTTCCTGATTTTTCCAGGAAAAAGATGAACGATTCGTTTTCTTTCTGTATTCTATTTTACAGAATAGAGAATAAGTCTGCAATTTAGCAGAAATTTACAGTTTTTGTTGAGCGCTAAAAAATAAAGGGGTGGCGATCGCCACCCCTTTATTTCTTCATCAGTTAAATTGGTTTTAGTGAATGCAGGAGCTTTAGTCGATAAAGCCCATTAGAGTAGCGGCATCATCGATCTCATTGGAGGCAATGGGTCGGTTGCCGGGCAGAAGGGAAGCGGACAGAAGCTTAGGATCGCTGACCATAATTGGGCGATCGCCGGGTAGAACCACGCCTTCAACAGCGTGGAAGTCACTTTCAAAAATGGGGCGATCGCCCGGAAGCAATTCCGCAACCTTCAAGTTGCTGGCGGCGATTGGGCGACCATTCAGGTAAGAAGCATAGACCTGTAAATGGCTGGCCGCAATGGGGCGGACACCGGCAACCGTGATCGTATCAACCACTTCAACATCACTGGGCATCACCGGACGATTCCAAACCGTCAGAGATGTTTGGCGAAGCTGAATGGCTCCTTCCTTTTGACCAGCCTCTTCCTGCACTGGACGAGCCGTAATCTTAACCACATTATCTGTAGCCATATTCTCTTCCTCAATTTCCTCTGAACGATCCACCGATGTCGGAATTTCAGCGCTGGCTGCTTGTGTCTCAGTATTTGCGCCTTCAGCCTCTGGGGAAGGTTTAGAGCTGCCCTTACTCCTACTGCGACCATTCGCTTTGGCTGTGCTGTTAGCAGTCATAGCTATTACCTTCGAATTTCAAACCTGGCTTTATATCTGGGTAGCAGAGGTACCAGGGGCTCACCTCCGCCCAATCTTGTGGACTCAAATTGGATTCAAATCTTAAGAAAATATTATAGGGGAAGTCGCCCGCACTCAGAAAGCAAATTCGAAGAAAGAGCAGGTTATAGTGATTGGAATCTTCAATAGCAGTGATTATCAAAACAGATAAATCCTGGCTTACCGATTAACCATCTACTCTCCGGGCAGGTTCAGCTCCAATGCTTTAATTGCAAAGTCCTTGCAGGACGTTCTATGGAACGCCCTACAAACGAAACGGCACTTTTGAAATGCTAAAGGGGCGATGCGATCGCATCCTCCACTCTATAAAGGAATTGCTAGACTCTAGCAGCGACTTTGGCTTCCTTCGCTGTCAAGCGTTCGTAAGTTGCCCGCATCTTTAACCCGGTCAATACCTGGAACAGCCCCGTTCCATTATTGGAGCCCGGATATTCACGGTGTTGCAGCAATAGCTCAGTCAGTTCACCTGTATACTTGGCTGAAGTTTTGCTGAGGTGCTGCTCGATATAAATTACCTCTTCGAGTTTGTCGAACTGTCCGTCTACTTCCAAGACGGACACACTATGACCGTAGTAAGTGTCGGGTCCATAGTGCATCTTAATGCCAGGATAGGAGCAGGTCAGCTTACGACCACAGGGGATCCAATCAATCGTTGAACCCTCGTCAAACAGGTAGGCTGGCTCAAAGCCTTCTACACCATCGCGCTGAATCATCTGCACTCGCAGTACTTTGCGCTCAGTGTCGCCTTTAATCAGTTGGGTTGGCAGAACCTGGAGCACAACATCCGCAAATTCCTTTTGAGGATCAATATAAGCTTTAAAGTCTGGTTTTCGGGAATTAATGGCAGCTAAAACATCTTCATAAGTATGGCCCCGCTCAGCCATGTCACGCTGGATCTTCCAGGCAATTTTAACCTCATCACTGATATCAAGGTAAACGCTGAAATCCAGGAGACCACGAACCCGCTCGTCATACAGGGGATGCAAGCCCTCAATCACAACAATGTGGTTAGGCTCGACTAATTCAGGTGGGTCGATCGTGCCAGTCTCGTGGTTATAGATAGGCTTACTGATGGTTTCGCCACTCTTCAACGCTTTGATCTGCTCATACATTAGATCAAAGTTGTTGGCTTTGGGGTTTAAGGCAGTGACACCCTGCTCTTTGCGCTGCTTGCGATCCAGGCTATGGTAGTCATCCAGGCAAATGACGGTAACAAGTTCTTCCCCAAAGAGATCTGAAATTCGACGCAAGAAAGTGGATTTGCCGCACCCGGAGTCTCCGGCGACGCCAATCAGAACCACGCGGTCTGGCTTACTGGTCATAGGTTTCCTCTAAACAAAAAAGATAACGACTAACTGTGTCTGAAAGTAAGCTAAATCTGCGGTCTACGGGCTATCTCGTCGGTTCAAGAGGCAGTGCCCTTGGTCAGGACTCCACACATCTCCCAAGACTGTAAGCTCCCACGCAGCAAACTCAAACTTGGAGCCAACCAAAGCAGAAAGACCATCACTTAACAACCTACCAGATTCAGCTCCGGAGATAACCTTAACGGTGGTGCCCAAATCGTAATGATTTTTGAGTCGTTAATGATGGTGGCTGGCGCCGCTCATCATTACCTTGTTAGGTCTACCACCCTAACTATGTCAATACGGGTCACTGTAAGAAATCTGGCCTTTGCTGCTCAGGAAAACCCCCAGCGGTTTCGGTAAGTATTTACTACTACCGTTGACGCGATCTTACCAAAAACGGGATCATCCTTACAAGGCTTGATTCGGAATTGCTAGCAGGAATGATTCAGAATTCTTGTGCGCGATCGCCCCCGGAAACAGCCTAAAATTGTCACAATCCTGACATTTTGTGGATGTTTTGTCCAGCTTCTTTTGTAAGCTGTAGTTTAAGGGTGAAAGGCTCTCCTGAGCTTGATGGTAGGCAAGGCTTATCATTAAAAACAAAATCGATGTTCCAGGGATTTTTGCATGAAAGAGTAGTGTAAGCTACCCTTTTGCTGGTAAGCCGGGAGAACCGGGCGATGTAAATCTAGGTTAGGTTCGGAGACTTTGAGCACATGTACAGTTCAAGCGCATCGGGTGGTGCCGCCAACTCACTTTCAGGTGGTCGTTTATACCTTTACGAAGTAGTCGGGCTGCGTCAGAGTTTGGAAACTGACAAAGCCAGCTATCCCATTCGTTCAAGTGGCAGCGTCTTCATCACAGTGCCCTATAACCGCATGAATGAGTTTATGCGGCGAATCACCCGCTTGGGGGGCAGGATTGTCCGTATTCAGCCTTTGAATTCTGATCCCGAAATGAACGGGAACGTTATCCTGGAACAGAAAGCTGGAGGGTTTAGAGTAGAGACTGGACAGGGTAACTCAGCAAATGAAGAGAAGAAGCCCATGACTCAAGCAAAGGCAAAAGCGGATGTTCCAGTGAACATCTACCGCCCAAACAATCCTTTTATTGGCCGAGTCATTTCGAACGAGCCGCTGGTCAAGCCAGGCGGTATTGGTATCTGTCAGCACGTCAAATTTGACATTTCCGGTGGGGATCTGCGGTACCTGGAAGGTCAGAGTATTGGAATTATTCCTCCTGGTGTAGACAAAAATGGTAAGCCTGAGAAGTTGCGCCTCTATTCAATTGGTTCAACCCGTCATGGGGATGATCTGGACGATAAAACAGTGTCGCTCTGTGTGCGCCAGTTGGAATATAAGCATCCAGAAACGGGTGAAACAGTTTATGGGGTCTGCTCTACCTATATTTGCAACCTGAAACCCGGCGATGAGGTTAAGATTACTGGACCGACGGGTAAGGAGATGCTGTTGCCGGATGATGAGGATGCTAACATCATCATGCTGGCGACGGGTACCGGGATTGCGCCCTTCCGGGCCTACCTGTGGCGGATGTTTAAGGATGGTGAGAGAGCATTGAACCCGGAATATCAGTTCCGAGGACTGGCCTGGCTCATCTTTGGGGTGGCCACAACACCTAATATTCTCTACAAAGAAGAGCTGGAAGAACTGCAAGCGAAGTACCCCAACAACTTCCGTTTGACCTACGCCATTAGCCGTGAGCAAAAGAATGCGGAGGGTGGCAAGATGTACATCCAGCACCGGGTGGCTGAGCATGCTGCTGAACTCTGGCAACTGCTCCAGAATGAGAAGACCCACACCTATATTTGCGGTCTGAAGGGAATGGAGGATGGGATCGACGAAGCCTTTACGAAGGAGGCTCAGAAGTTTGGTGTGGATTGGAAAGAGTTCCAGCGGGAAATGAAGAAAGCGGGTCGCTGGCACGTGGAAACCTACTAGTGTTCCGCCAGGAAAATTTTGACGGGTCGCAGACCCTCAAAATTTAACCCCCATCAACTTCCTGGGTATTCG
>JAIMBL010000134.1 GCA_023511615.1 Leptolyngbyaceae cyanobacterium HOT.MB2.61 | reverse complement strand
GGGGCTTCGCCCCCACGCAGGGGTTCCACCCTTGCACTCCGTTCAAACTCAAGAAAGGATGGCTGTATAATTTGTTGCCAACTAACTTGTCGCTACAGTACTACCCCAGAGTCCGACCCCATAATTCTAGAAAGCCTGCTTTAGAGCATCTGTCTTGAAATACGGAGGCATCTCAGACCTTGTTTTGAGTAGAAACAATCCAAATTTTGGGGTTTAGAGTGCTGAGTGCAAGACATCTTTCCAGAATATATGCCTGGACTTTTCTGGATACCTGCTTGAGAAGAATTAATGTTTCTTACAAGCGGCTGAACCGAAAACCCAGAGATTTGCATAATTTTGCAGAAAGGGTTTTCTTGTTGCAGTCAGCAAGTGACTAGTGTTTGAAACACAGTCAGGCAAGAGTTTCCTGAGATCAATTTCTTAGCGCATTTATTCTTAGCGCATTTATTCTTGGTGCATTTACTCTGTATCTGCACTGGTATTCTCCTGATTAATCGTCGATACTCATATGCCCATCAAAAGACGAATCCGTTGGGCGCATCCAAAACTGCTGGCAACAACACTGTTAGTCGGTGGTGCGATCGCCCTTCCCATAGCCGCCCTCGCCGATGGCACAACGGCAGGAACCACCATTAGCAACACCGCAACAGCAACTTACGAAGACCCTAATGCTCCGGGCGTCACCATTAACGCGACTTCAAACACTGTCGTCGTTACGGTTGCGGAAGTAGCAGGTGTGACAGCAACTCCCCTCGCGATTACCGATGTCAACGGTGGTACAGTACTCCCTAACGATGTACTGAACTACGACTATCGGATTACCAACGTTGGTAACGATCCCACTGCTTTCTTTATTCCAGGCAGTGCAACGGTAACGGGGCCAGCCACCGCAGGAACATTGCAAATCAGTACCGATGGCGGTGTCAGTTTCACTAATATTCCGGCGGCTGGTTTAACAACGGCTGCGATTCCTGCTGGAGGATCTGTGATTGTGCGGGTCCCAGTTACGGTTTCGGCACTAGCTCCCTCGGGGGCAGCAATTTCGGTGCGCCTGGGTAATACTGGCCCCAATGACAACAGTGCAGCGACCCAAAACCAACCGGATGCCACCGATGGAGCAGGAACCGACGAAATTCGCACGGTGGACAACGCTGATGGCACACCGGGTGAAGCCAGTGGTGCCCCGACGAATGGGGAACGGGAAGCCAGCGCAACGCAACAAATTTTGGTCGGTTCCCAGCCTCAGGCATTTGCTGCAATTTTAAAGATTCGGACTGGCTATAGTGACTCCAGCACTACAGCCCTGAATGATGACGTATTGACCTATGGGTTGTCGCTCAGGGTGGATGGAACGGCTCCAGCAGGTTCTAGTGGACTTAGTCCTGCAAACTTGGTGGGCACTTCGTTGAATGTGGATGGGGCTTCTGTTACGCGAGTACTGGTATCTGATGCAATTCCAGCGAATACAACGCTTACCGGAACCCCAGTTGCTCCGGCTGGCTGGACGGTAGTTTATACCAACAGCCCAACGACGATTAATGCCAATGCTGCAAACTGGGTAACGAACCCAGCGGCGATCGGTGGCATCAGCAATGCTACCCGAATTGGGTTTATTAATGATGGCCCTATTCTTGCAGGCATAACGGTTACAGGATTCAGTTTCCAGGTTGTTACCACAGGAGTTACTAGCACTACGACAATTGCCAACATTGCTCAATTATTCGGTCAAAGCCAGGGAGGCGGTACCACCCTGGTCTACGATGAATCCGGTGATCAGGCTCCGAGTAACTTTAATGACGATGGCACACCTGGTTCCAATACACCCACCAATGGGGTTGCTAACCCAATTACGGACGGTGTAGACAACAACAATAACAACACGGGAACCGGACCTGGAGGCGAAGCGAATGTGTATACGATCGCAGCCGCGGGCACTATTCTGAATGGTCCCAACGGGCAGCCAGGAGCCGTTGGTCCTACCGACAACAACGACGACTTCACGAATCGGTCATCAGCAATTCCTGCAAATACGGCACCTGGAGCAACCCTCGACCCAGACCCGGTTTCCTTTCTCAACACAATCAATAATCCAACAACAGGCAGCCTGACCAATGTTTTATTGGTTCCCGATGCGACCAACTTTACAGCTGCTACGGGTGAAGTGTTACCTCCAACTGGAACAACGGTCACAC
The DNA here is from genome assembly GCA_023511615.1 of Leptolyngbyaceae cyanobacterium HOT.MB2.61. Lineage (GTDB taxonomy): Bacteria > Cyanobacteriota > Cyanobacteriia > Leptolyngbyales > Leptolyngbyaceae > Leptothermofonsia. Next base: position 12,208 of record JAIMBL010000134.1, on the reverse strand, counting down.
TTTCTTATGGTGGGCAAACGGCTGTTTACACCTTTAACGGCACCAACTTTATTTTCACGGCTGGCAGTACCATCACCATTCCAACGCTAACGGCAGGTACATCGGTCAACTATAGTGTTGTTGTGGATTTGCCCGCTGGCACACCTCTTTCCACTGACACTGGCAATGGGTTTTCCATTCCGATTTACGCATTCCAGGATGTCAACGGCAACGGTAGACCCGATCTGGTGACAATTGAGCCGACCCAAAATCGAACCATCAATCGAGTATATACAGGCTTTTTGAGAATGGTTAAGGAGGCTCGCATTCTCGAGAGCGATGGCACCACTGTTGTTGAAAACTACACCCAAACTCCCAACAGTGCCAATTTGCGACCTGGCAGATTGATTGAATACCGAATTACCTACACCAACATTTCTATTGCTCCGGTGGGTGCTGGCAATGTGACTTTGAATGCCAGCAATGTGGTAATCACGGAAGATGGCACGGTTGGTACCAATACCTGGGCAAGGGATAACGATAGCAATGGTGTAATTGACACCAGTAACGTGGTCGGTTCGGCCATAGCCCAGTACGGCACGATCGCCTACTCTCCCAGTGGCGACCAGTCTGGCACAACCCAGGCTACGGACGTGACTCGCTATACCAACACCCTAGGTATCTCGATCCAGCCGGGAGCCAGTGGCACATTTATCTTCCGTCGTCGGATTAATTAACTGGTAGCGTCCCAAATACGTCAGCCAGCTCTGTGAACTTATTCTGGCTGGCTGCGTATCAAAGTCTTTCTTGATTGCAAACTTGATGGCCAAGAGGTTGAGATAATAATGAAACGTCAATTGACAGTTGGTTTGGGAATTGCAGTTGTGGCACTGACCATTCCTTTGACCAGCAAACTACCAGTTGTTGCAAATTTGTTCGGTACCGGTTGGGCGATCGCTCGCTCCATGCAGCACCCTAAGTTGCAACTGAACCTGGTGGGCGAAAAGCAAGTCATTGGCAAAGATGCGCAGGGCAAGGAAGTCGTTTCCTGGAAAAGTGAAAATAAATTGACTGTGCAACCCGGTGATGTTTTGCGATATCGCTTACTGGCCAAAAACGAGGGCGATCGCCCGATCCGGAACCTGACACTGAATCAGCCTATCCCTCAGGGAACAGTATTTATTCTCAAATCTGCTAAAGCCTCCGCTGTGACGGCTCAGGTTACCTACAGCATTGATGGTGGACGCACCTACAGTGCAAACCCAACCGTCCAGGTCAGATTGCCCAACGGCAAGGTTGAAAATCGCCCTGCTCCCGCTGAAGCTTACACCCATATCCGATGGGATTTGCCCGGGTCACTGCCAGCAAGGACTTCAGTCAATGCAGAGTATCAGGTGAGGGTGCGCTAAAACAAGTGCACTAGCAAGCACTAACAAGTGCGCGAACAAAGTGGCTGCACTGTCGCCTACAGATTTACTTTTTTAACTCGTTAACACCCTACACGGAATGCTTTTGCAAGCTTTGCCGGTAGAGATCTTGCGGTCAATTTTGCTATTCCTTAGCCAGACTTCTCCAATGTCGTTCGCCCTTTTGCCTCACTGCAAATACTGGCAACCGTTGACTGCTGCTTTTTTGTTGAGCAGTGCACTGACTGGGTCAATTGCTCAGGCTCAGACTCCATGGCCAACTGGGGCACCGGATGCAACATCGGGTATCCAACTGCAGAATACCGCTTCTTATCAATACGATGCTGTGAATTTGCCCCTGTGCGATCCGCTAGCAGGTAGTACCCAAACCTGTGGTTTGCCTCAGGTCGGCCAAATTTTGAGTGTGACTAATTCAATTGGGGGAACCACAACACCGCGGTTAGTGGACCCCCTGGGACGAATAGTCGGTTGTACTGGCGAGGTGCTGGATGACTATACCGGCTTCAACATAGCGCTGTATGAAACGGACCCAACCGATCCAATGGGAGTCAACCTGGGGCGGTTGGTTTCCCTGACCCCAACGGAAGTGCCAGATATTGCAGGCAATGGGATTCCGGAGGGAAAGGCACCCAACACAGAAAATAGCAATCCATTTTTCTTAACGAGGGGCGATCGGGGGACTTACAACTTTCTGCTGGATGTGCGGCGAGGGCAATTGGACCAAGGCCGATCTTACATTCTGGTGGTCAATCCGCCGCGTAATTCCATCTATGCTCAACGGCGGATTCGCCTCACAATTGGGGCGCGTAATGGTAACCAGGTGGCTTATACGGCAACGGCGATTGATGGAAAACCAATTAGCACCAGCAGTAATGATGCTTCTATTACCAACACCCTCACGATTCAAGATGCGGAGCAAACCAGTCTGGTGATTGCAGCACTCAGTTTTGGAGTGGGCATCTGCCAGGCTCAGGAAATTCAGATGATTAAGACGGGCGATCGCGCCACAGCCGAACCAGGTGACACCGTCATCTATCACCTGTTGATTAGAAACCTTGCCAGTACAGCTATCAACAATCTGACAGTCACCGACACGCTACCGCTGGGGTTTAGTTTACTGCCCAAATCAGTTCGGGCAGAGTTTCGGGGGGGAGTTGTTCCCGTTACAACGGATCAAACCAGGTCTACAGTTACCTTCCGTATCAATGCATCTTTGCCTCAGGGAGCAACAGACCCCAGTGCAGCACTGAAAATCGCCTATGCCGCAACCGTCACACCCGATGCAGTGCGGGGCAATGGCAGGAACAGTGCGATCGCCATCGGACAACGGGCAGACAATGGCTTTGAAGTAAAAGATGGACCCGCGACTCACCAGCTTCGGATTCGCTCCGGCATTATTACCGACTGCGGCACCATCATTGGTCGGGTGTTTGTTGACAAAAACTTTGACGGTGAGCAACAGCCCGGAGAGCCGGGAGTTCCCAATGCGGTGGTGTTCATGGATGACGGTAACCGCATTACAACCGACGCCAATGGCTTGTTTTCGGTTGCCAATGTGTTGCCTGGTTATCGTACTGGCGTTCTTGACTTGAGTAGCATTCCTGGCTACACCCTGGCTCCCAATCGATATTTCATCGAACGCAATAGTCAGTCCCGGCTGGTGCATCTAGAGCCAGCTGGCATGGTGCGGATGAATTTTGCAGTGACTCCTGCGGCGAGTGAGGGAGGTAAACCATGAAATCTCAACAGCAACATTTGTACTCCCTGCTTTGGTTATCGTTGACGACAGACTTATTGCTGCTCTGCTGGCTGAAAATACCCGCTGGAGCATCCCCACCTGCCCTGGAGACAACTGCTTCGGTTGTTGCTCAGACAGTAGAGAAAACCAGTCAATCAACAGCGGTTGTGGAGAGTCCCGCGCACTCAGCAGATAGCCCAACAGTTCCGCTCTCTCCACCGCCTGCCCAGTTGGTTCACCCCCAGTTAACTTCAACCCCCGGTACTTCTCTGGTTTCTGAGCCAGCGATCGCCCAACCGTCTTTCACTACACAACCACAACCAGACAGAGCAACTCAGTCTCTTCTGAAAGCAGGTGAAGTCCGCATTCTCAGTCCAACGGTGGGGGAGGTGCTGGATGTACCGGCTGCAACAGTTGTTGTGCAATATACTCAAGGCAGCCAGGTTGAGCTGACTATCAATGGCGCAACAGTGTCCAACGGTCTGGTAGGCCGTACTGAAACGGACCAGACCACGGGAATTGTGACCCAGACTTGGTATGGGGTGGCGCTCAAAGAAGGCGAAAACATCCTGTCGGCACAGGCTATTACGAATGGCATCCCAGGAGTCCCAAAGCTTGTGCAGGTGCAGGTGCGTGGGGATGTCAGGCAAATCCAGATTCGTACCCTTGAGGCAAGGATTCCGGCGGATGGACGTTCGACTGCCACTGTGCAGGGTCAACTGTTGGATGACCGGGGTAACCGCGCCAATCGCGAGGCGATCGTCACTTTGATGGCATCGGAAGGTGAGTTTGTCGGTGCGGATGCCGGTCTCGATCAGCCAGGCTTTCAGGTCAGGGCCATTCAGGGTCAGTTTACAGCGGTGTTGCGCTCCAGCCTGAAGGCAGGAAATGTGAATATCCGGGCGGTATCTGGCAATCTGGAGGCATTTACTCAACTCCTGTTTGAAACGAATCTGCGTCCATCAATCGCAACGGGCGTCATTGACATTCGGTTTGGTCGGCGTGGTACCAACTTCTACGATAGCTTTCGAGATTTTCTTCCGGCTGATCGCAACAATCGCTATCAACTGGATGTCCGGGGGGCGGTGTTTGCTACAGGCAAAATTGGTGACTGGCTGTTAACTGGAGCGTTTAACAGCAATCGCGCCTTAAATCAAACCTGTGACGGACCTACTCGCCTGTTTCGCGATCTGCAATCCTGTGACCAAACCTACCCCACCTACGGTGACAACTCCCAATCCACAGTTTTAACTCCCTCAACCGACAGTTTGTTTCTGCGCCTGGAGCGAACTTCACCTGTGCCCGGTGCTGGAATTGACTACGCCATGTGGGGTGATTACAACACCGAAGAGTTTGCCCGACGATCGCAGGAATTTACTGCCATCAATCGTCAACTGCATGGCCTGAAAGTCAACTACAACTTTGGTAACCTGCAATTGACTGGCTTCTATGGCAACAATGTCCAGGGTTTCCAGAGAGACGCGATCGCGCCTGATGGCACCAGTGGCTACTACTTCCTTTCCCGTCGCCCCCTGGTAGAGGGGAGTGAAAACGTTTTCCTCGAGCTGGAAGAGTTGAATCGCCCTGGCACAGTGCTTGAACGTAAATCCCTAAATCGAGGTCCCGATTACGAAATTGACTACGACCGCGGCACGTTACTGTTCCGTCAACCGATTCTGCGCACAGATATTGGTCCAAATGGTGAAACCCTGGTGCGCCGAATTATTGTGACCTACCAGTACAACACTCCGGGCATCAATAGCAGTATCTATGCGGGACGAGCTGTGTACCACTTCTCGCGCGAGCAAAACCGGGAAAGCTGGATTGGTGCCACCTACTTAAAGGAAGACCAGGGCAACCGTGACTTTCAATTATATGGGGCAGATGCCCTGATCTCTCTGGGGTCTAGTGCCCGGCTGATTGCAGAATACGCTCGCTCCAGTCATCTTGCTGACATACTTGGGCGAGTAAGTGGCTCCGCCTATCGAGCTGAATTAGAAGGAGAAATTGCTAGAGGCATTTGGGGAAGAGCTTACTACCGTTCCGCTGAAACTGGGTTTGCCAATAATGCCACAGTTAGCTTTGTGCCTGGCCAGACTCGCTATGGTGCTCAGATCAATGCCAGAGTTTCCCCGACGACCACCCTACGATTTCAGTACGATCACGAAGATAACGAGGGCGTAGCCCCCCGTCCGCTCAACACCTTAGAAGATTTGCTCACTCCCCGTCTGCAGCCAGTTCCTGGCTCTAAGGTCGATAATTCGTTAACGACAATTTCGGCAGGGGTTGTGCAAAAGTTTGGCTTAGCGGAACTGGCGGTCGATTGGTTACACCGTGATCGCATCGACCGCCTGAACCCTGTCTTCAATACTAATTCGGATCAATTGCGATCGCGACTGACCATTCCGCTCAATTCTCGCCTGACGTTTCTGGCGCAAAATGAAACAACCCTTTCTGCCCAGACCGATGCTATCTATTCTGACCGCACCCTGCTGGCACTCAACTGGCAGGCAATGCCCGGTATCAACGTCCAGTTAGCCCAGCAGTTCTATACACGCGGGCAATTCGCTGGCCAGTCCATCACCAGTCTGGGTATTGCTGGAGACTATAAACTCGGACCCAATACAACGCTCAGCGGACGACTTTCCCTCCTGGGTACGGCTGGTGAGATGAATCTGTATGGTACGGCTGGCATTCGTCACCAGATTACCCTGGCACCAGGTTTGAAGATGGATCTAGCCTACGAACGGGTATTTGGGAATTTTTTGGGCAAAACCGCTGCTGGCACCCAATTTCTTCAGCCTTTTGCTCCCGGTCAGTCAGCCGCTTCTCTGGGGCTACAGTCTGGTGACACTTATAGCGTTGGCCTTTCCTACACGGATAACCCTAATTTTCAGGCGAATGCCCGGTTTGAACATCGCACCTCCTCTGAAGGTAGGAACACGGTGATTTCAGCCAATGCGGTGGGCAAAATCTCTCCTTCCTTAACCGCTCTGTTTCGCTATCAGCAAGCCAGTGCTTCTAACCCCAAGTTGAATGGGCTGGGAGATACAGCCACCCTCCGATTGGGACTGGCCTATCGCAACCCGAATGATGACAAATTCAATGCCTTATTACGCTACGAGTACCGCAAAAATCCTTCTACGATTCCTGACACAATTCTACTGGGGAGCGGGACCGGCTCTATCGATCACGTCTTCGCCGTAGAGGCTATTTATGCTCCTAACTGGCGCTGGGAGTTCTATGGCAAGTTTGCTCTGCGGAGTAGTCGCTCCTATCTGGCCCGTGATTTTGTCAATTCTGGCCTGGTCACGCTGGCTCAGGCGCGTGCAACTTACCGCCTAAGCGATCGCTGGGACCTGGTTGGGGAAGCCCGCTGGATTAATCAAGCCAATGCTGGCTTCAGCGAAACTGGATTCGTTGCCGAAGTAGGCTATTACCTGACCCCTAATCTGCGTCTCTCCGCTGGCTACATGTTTGGGCGAGTGGGCGATCGCGACTTTGATGGCACGTCTCGCTCTGCCAGCGGCCCCTACCTGGGCGTCACCATCAAGCTCAATGACCTATTCCGCGGCTTCGGTCTCCAGCCAATCCCCAAACCCCAGGAAACTCCTGCTCCCGTTGCCACAGCTACCTCTCCAACCCCATTCGCCCCTACCCCATCCACCCAACCCTCTCCATCAGTTCCACCATCCAGGCCTGAAAACATACTCCCCGCCAACTCAATTTCTAACCAGACACCCACTTTAGCCCAGGAAATTCCTGACCACGAAAGAAAGAAACCAGTCCCCGCCACTCCCCTCCCTGGCACGATACCAACATCCGCTGTTTTGCTGAACCCATAACCTGCAATAACCCCATAACCTGCAGCAACAATGATTTGCCTATTCAAATACTTGCCTTCCATCGGACGAATAGTTGGCAGTTCTGCTCTACTCCTCTGTGCAATCAGTAGCTGGGCCAAACCAGCTCAGGCCGAAGGCAGCCGCAACCTTTACCCCAGCGGTGCAACAGGTTTCAGAGCTAACCTGGAATGGCAGGCAAATAACGTATATGGACCAACAGCACCGGTCAACAATTCCCTCCTGCGCCGTACTCTACTGTACGTCTACGCCAATGCCGGAGAATACATTCTGACGGGATCCAGCGCTGTTGGAGTGAGTAGTGGCGCAACCTTTGGCGATGTGCTGATTTATAACCCTGGCCAAATCACGGGCCGCGTTGGGAATGAAACCATTCCAGGCACCCCTAATTTCCGATGCTCAACCCAACGAACCAGCACTGGAAACCCAACCCAGGGAAGAATCACCAGCCGCACCCAGGAATTAGCAGGCCCCGATACGATTGCCAATCCAATCAACGCCACACCTGGTAACCAAATTGCTGATGGCTACGTTCCCTGCTTTTACCAGGCTCCTACCAGCGGTATCTATGCTGTGATTTTCCATGGACCCAGTGGTGGCAACAGCAGTACCAATGGAAGCCCAACCGGGCAGATTGATTTAGCCAGCGTAAATAATTTCAATGCCCAACAGGGTACCAGTATTGCCGCCTGGGATGTAACGGTTCGCAGCAGTCTCACCTCAACAACCGATATCAACGGACGGCTGTTTGCCGATTACCTAGCAATGTTTACGAATGGGAATGGCCGCCCTGTTGAATCTGATATATACATCATTACAAAAGATGGCTATCGCTATGCCACCGACCTGAACGGATTAGACCCCAATGGCTGGGTCATGTATGGCAATGATGTGGGTTTCTACGACAGTGATGGGCAAACTCCCCTCTATCGGGATGTGGTGGGTAGTAATGCCCAACTGAACACTCTTCAAGGCGGTACAAACCTTGCCTTGCCAACCCACATTATCTTATTTAGTAATCCAATGACCAATGCTGGAGCACTGGATGTGCTTACGGCTCGTGGTATTCCTCTCATCCCGACCCCTCCGACCGTTAGTGGTGCGAGCTTTACAGGTACAGTCACTGGCAATACCTCCCTTCAGAATACAGGGGGCACCTTTCAGTTTACGGCGAATGTCCCCGGTAGCTATGAAATTATCCTGAGTCGGGATGGAGTCAATTTTGACCCAACGGATCCTCAAAACCGCCGTCTGGTTGGACTGATGACCACACCTGGCACCCAGACTGTCACCTGGGATGGACGAGATAATAGCGGTAACTTTTTCCCTGTGGGTGCCAACTATCCAGCCCGTATCACAGTCCGCAATGGAGAATATCACTTTCCCTTGCTGGATGCAGAAAACAGTATTCGGGGTGGTCCCAGCTTTACCTTGTTGAATGCGACCAACCCACTTGGCAACACCACGGGTTTCTATGACGATCGCGGTTACCGCACACTTTCAGGGACAACGGTCGGCACAGTAGGTAGTCCTCTTTGCGGCAGCAACCCACCGAGTCCGCCCAACAGCAATCTGCTGACCGGGTTTGATATGACCTCAACTCAACGGGCATTTGGTGCAGCAACGGGTGGAAATACCAATGTGCCTTGCACTGGCTCTTTTGGTGACACCAAGGGTCTCGATCTCTGGACCTATGTTCCCAGTTCTCCTACCTCCACCACCGTCAACATTGTTCCCAATGCCCCAGACCTCACTATCTCCAAAACTCATGCCGGTAACTTTACCCAGGGTGGAACAGGAACCTACACCATCACCGTGACCAATAGTGGTGGGCTGGTGACTACCGGTACCGTCACCGTCACAGATACCCTGCCCGCTGGCTTAACCCCAACCGCCGCTAGCGGAACAGGCTGGACGTGTTCAATCAGCGGCCAAACCCTGACTTGCACTCGGAGCGATTTGCTCAATGCCTTAGCCAGCTATCCACCCATTACCCTAACCGTCGGCGTTGCAACGAATGCACCTGCGAGTGTTACGAATACAGCAACCGTTGCGGGTGGCAACGACAGCAACACGGGCAACAATAGCAGCAATGATCCAACTATCATTGATCCAGCAAGCACAGCCCCGGAAATTTTGCTCGTCAAGCGAATTACTGCCATTAATGGACTGGATATCATCACAACAGTAGATGACCCTGGTTCCACCGACGATAATGCGCCTAATTGGCCCAGTCCTGTAGATACTAGCAGTGGCATCAGCACGTATCTCAGAGGGACAATTAATGCAGGGGTGGTTCGTCCTGGAGATAGTTTAGAGTACACTATTTACTTTCTTTCAAATGGGGGAGCGGCGGCAACCAACGTTCAAGTCTGTGATCTGGTGCCTGGTCATAGCACGTTTATTCCTGCGTCTTTCAGTAGCGCTCCAGAGTCAGGAATCCGACTAGCGATTGGACCTACAATCACCGATTTGACCAATGTCCCCGATACTGATTCAGGACAGTTTTTCAACCCTGGCAGTACACCTTCTGTTTCCTGTTCTGCGGCTAATACAAATGGAGCAGTTGTTGTCAGTGTCGTCCGCAGCCCTGCAACTTTGCCCAATGCTACTGCGCCTGGCACACCGAATAACTCCTATGGATTTATTCGGTTTCGCGTGAGAGTCAACTAAATCGAATTGAACTGATGCCCCGGCTCTTGATTACAGCCCTACTGTGTATACACATCTTTGAAGCATTGGTATTAGCGGGGGCACAATGGCAAAAAATGATGTGCCGCAGGTACTCAAGCATCGTTGCGCTTATCTCAATGGTCAGTTCCCAAACTGAATCTTGCAAGATTAGGATGCTCTCAGTGAAGGTGTCATCCCCAAATCTTAGCGATATCTTTCAATCTCACCCCTAAGCACTTATACTCATTGAAAAAGTGGGATGCACTCCTTACCCGATCGCGATAATTCGCAAAATATCGAGAGTAGGGCGATCGCGTAAATCGATCAAGCAGTGCTCAGACGGATTTCATCAGATTTCATCAATGGTATGGCTTAACCCTTCTGGCTCATCTGGTTTCTGAGTTGCCGGAGCATATGACTGGTACCCGTTTCAAATGCCTGCTGTACCAGGCGGGGGATTATTTCTGTGATGGGCAAATCGGGAAAGGTAGGGCTGACTATTGATTCCTGATAATTTCCGTTTTGTAATAGGTTAATCTTCAGTCTGCCATTGTCGTATATCCAGACTTCTGGCACTTGCAGGGTGGCATAGGCTTCCAGGGTGGTTTTCGAGGTAACGTCCGCTTCGATCGCCAGATCCGGGGGTGGGTCCTTTTCCATGTTCATTCGCATGAGCGATCTCACCCGTTCTGCATTCTGGATATAGAGACAGGTATCTGGTTCTAATCCTGCTTTCTTGAGTTTCTTGAAGGTAGTAGAGCCAAAGTCTTCCCATGCTCGACCTTGAACATCCAACATTGCTTTCACAATATCGGCAATGATGCGATGAGGTCTTTCGTGAGCGGGCAAAGGAGACATGATTTCTAAGTTTCCATCACAGTAGTTGATCCGGGGAACCCGACGTTCTTCGCCCAGTTCTTCCAGCAATTCCTCATACTGTTCCCAGGTGACTCCTGAAATCAGCACATGGCTACCGGGGGATAGCTCGATGGCTTTGATGGGAATAGAAACCGTCATATGCTTATCCTATCGTTCCATTGGCAAAGCGGATTTTGAGATAGTCTTCTTCCATCTTGGCTCCAGCGGGTTGCAGGGCAGCCAGCGCCTGTGGCAGCACCAGGTTGCGACGGTGATTGCCAATCCGAATATTCAATTCATCACCCGTTTTGCTGAGTTCAATCTGGTTTTTGGCGACTCCTGGTAAGTAAAGCTCCAGGCTGTAGTGCTGTTGCTCCTGCACCACTCGCAGTGTCGTTTCTTTGTAGTAAACCTGGGAAGGGTCTTCGCCATCAGCGTAGAGGGTTTCTTTCAACCGATCCAATGCGTTCAGGCCACACATTTCCTCAGAATAGAGGGGCACTTCTTTGATCGGTAGCGGCGAGAAGCTATTGTAAATCTCTTGTTTGTGCTGCTTTTGAAGCTCCTTCCAGCGCTGGAAAAAGGGATCGGTTACAGCGTCGGGGATAATGCGATTGGCGATCACCAGGTCAGTTCCCACGTTGTAAAGGCTGAGGTAAGCGTGGGCCCGAAGGGATTCTTTGATCACCATTTTTTCCGGGTTCATGACGAGGCGTACAGAGGTTTGGGTAGGGTCGGTGAGGACTTTTTCCAGAGCTTCGATTTGCTCGTAAAACTCGTAGGGGGCGTCCATCACTTCTTTATCGGGGAGGGAGAAACCAGCGATCGGTTTGAAAATAGGCTCTACCAGAGGACGCAGGGCAACGGAAATTCCCTGAAACGGTTTGTAGAAGCGGCGCATGTACCAGCCACCGACTTCAGGGATGCTGAGCAGGCGGAGAGCGGTGCCAGTGGGGGCGGAGTCAATAATTAAGACATCGTATTCGCCTTCGTCGTAGTGGCGCTTCATCCGTACTAAGCCAAAAATTTCGTCCATACCAGGGAGAATGGCTAACTCTTCTGCCTGGACGCCTTCTAAACCCCGTGCTTGCAGGACTTGAGTAATGTAACGTTTGACGGCTCCCCAGTTGCCTTCTAACTCCATCAGGGCGTCCAGTTCTGCTCCCCACAGGTTTGGGCGAACAGCTCTAGGATCATGCCCCAGTTCCATATCAAAACTATCTGCCAGAGAGTGTGCCGGATCGGTACTCAGGACGAGGGTTTTGTAGCCAAGTTCAGCACAGCGCAGTCCGGTGGCGGCAGCAACAGAGGTCTTTCCAACGCCTCCCTTTCCCGTCATCAAAATAACGCGCATGAGTCCCTTCCTGAGATTTAGTTACATTCTTTTACTTTATAAGTTTTTTAGGCTTATGAACGGGAAGGGTGGAGCAGTTGTTAGCTGTTAGTGAAGGGAGGGGTGCTAGGCGGGGGCGGGGGCCAGGAGTTAGCTCAAAACTCAAATTCAAAACCCAAAACTCATTCAGCTATCCACTCATCTACCTTTTGCAGGTTCTCCCAGCTTGCCGGTGAAAGAGTAGCTTACGCTAATCTTTTATCTCAAACAAAATCCCTGAAGTATTGATTTTGTTTTGGTGATAAGCAAGGCTTATCACCAAACTCTCAGGAGAGCC
>JAIMBL010000133.1 GCA_023511615.1 Leptolyngbyaceae cyanobacterium HOT.MB2.61 | reverse complement strand
CCCCCACACCCCCCTTAAACCCAGTGTCCTAAGCAACCTGGGCGACAGCTATATTTCAGGAATTTTGTCTGAGATGAAAGAGTAGCGCAAGCTACTCTTTCACCGGCAAGCCAGGAGAGGCGACCAACTGAGAGCTAGGATTTCTGGGTAAGTTGCAATCATTGGGCTGAAACCGTGCAAAAGGTTGGAGGGCTGCTTGAACCAGGCCAGATCCCCAACTTCTTCGCTAAAACTGTGTAAGAGGTTAAGGATTTGTTCAAAGGATTCACCTATCCTGGCAGCAAAGGGTGCGAATCTTAATAGACAATTTCTATGATTGAACTTCTGGCTGCGCTCTCTGCTTCCGCTGCTGCGGGGATGAGAATTGCTTTGCCTCTGCTGGTTATTGGGTTACTGTATGGTGGCAATCTCTGGTCACAGGTGCCGCTTCTTTCTCGTATTGCTCCCCCTGTAGTTCTGGGGGTACTGGTTAGCTGGTCTTTGGCAGAGGTGGTTCTGTCTAAGGATCGGTTGGGGCGAAGAGTGCTGCTGCTTATCCAGCTCGCCTTCAGTCCGCTGGTGGGAGCGATTTTGGGAATGGCGGTTGCCCAGGCGATGGGGTCTCCTCGCTGGCTGGTCTGGTTGCTGGGAGGGGTGGGCGGTTTGTTAGCACTGGTACTGCAACTGGTTCAGGTGGGTTGGTCTTATCGTCTGAGCAACAACATTCCGCTGTGGGTAATCTTTGCCCAGGATACTCTTTGTGTTTTGCTGGTGTTGTTTGCGTTGGATGCCCCCCGGCAGGGTGGGTTGATTGCCCTATTGCTACTCTGGCTAGCCATTCGCAGTTCTAAGGAATGGCGCCGCTGGTATCGAGAGCAGGCTGCACCTGGACAAAGGGGAAATCCGAGGAAGTACAAGCGTGATCCGGACTAGTACTCTGTCAAATTGAATTTGACGGTTAGCGAATACCTAGGAAGTTGATGGGAGTTAAATTTTGAGGGTCTGTAACCCGTCAAAATTTTCCTGGCAGAACACTAGTACAGATGACACTTGCTATTTACAGCCGAACCTCACCTTCAAACCATCTTTAGGACGTCTGGTTGGAACAATCACTGGTTCCAGGTTCTGCTCAGGTAACAGTTCCCAGGCATAGTCCCGCAGCAGATAGGTCATTACAATCTTCATTTCAAGTTTGGCGAAAGCAATCCCAAGGCAAATCCGGGGACCACCACCAAAGCCAATTAAGCTAAATGGAGCCTGTCTGGATTCTTGCCGTTCGGGACTGAAACGATCTGGGTCAAATTGCTCTGGGTGGGTATAGACTTCGGGCGATCGCTGGGTCTGCAAAATAGAATACTGCACCAACCAGCCAGCAGGAATCTGATAGCCCTGAAATTCAAAGGGTTTGACCACTCCGCGGAAGCCTCCTGCCACAGGCGGGTGGATGCGCTCCGTTTCACTCAAAATTTGCTCCAGATAGGGCATGTTACCCAATTGTTCCAGGGTGAGGGATGGACAGGTGGGGGAGGCTGGGATCGGGGCGGTGTTCTGGGATTGCCCCACGGGGAGCGGTGTCAAAGTTTGCTGAAGGATTTGGAATTGCTCAGTTCGTGCCCGTTCGAGTACCTCTGGGTGACGGGCAAGTTCCAGGCAGATCCAGGTGAGCATGGCCGTTGTCGTTTCGTGCCCAGCAAAGAGGAGCAGCATTGCTTGGGCGCGGATTTCTTCCAGGGAGAGGGATTCGCCATCTTCATCTCGCGCCTGGATGAGGAGGCTAAGCGCATCGTTGGTGGGATTTTGCTGGCGATCGCGGATGACCTGAGTGAGGTGATCAAGGATTTCATTGCGAGCGGCGATTGCCTTCCTCAAACCCAACCCAAACAAGCCATTGGTCAGGGTTGTAAACAGCTGACTCAACCGGGCTGTATCTTCACCCGGATGGCTACCCAAAAAGATCTGACTGGCAATGTCGAAGGTCAACTGTTTGAACTCGTTGTACCAGACCAGTTCACGCTTCTGTTCCCACCGCTTCAGGTAACTCTCAGTAATGGTGGTCATGGTGGTAACATACCGGGCCAGAGCTGGACCGTGAAAGGCTGGCATCATCAACTTACGGTTACGGCGATGTTCCTCTCCTTCCTGAACAAAAAGGGATTGCCCCAGCAGAATTTTGAAGGTTTCAGGCCAGCCATCGCGCCAGGTAAAGCAGTCCATGTGGCTGGAAAGGATGAACTCGGCGGCTTCTGGTCCTGACATGAACACGGCCTGTTTACCCAAAATCCGGGTTTTGAAAATAGGGCCATATTTCTGGAATCGTTTAATCGCAAAGTTGGGATCAAACAGGAGTTGCAGGGTTTCCCCAATCCAGGGAAATCCCATATTGCCAGGAGGAAGGGAAGTCATAGGTAGCGTATTTAGAAAAATCGTCCTCCTCAGATTATGAATAAAAGTTAAGCTCTTTGAAAAGGGACGCTATTTGACCAGGGGCGATCGCTCCGGAGAAACAATTCCTTCCTCTGTATCTATTCAGTTGTCTACAAAAACGCCGGGGGAACACTAAGGAATGGACATGAGTGAACCTCTGGCAAACCCCAACAAAACTTTCGTTTTGCTGTACTGGCGAACCATAAACGATGTACCGACTCAACCAACGCGCATTTGAAATCTTAAAGGCCGAAGTTTTGAAATACGGCAACGACTTTGCTGTTCAAGTCCAGCGAGAGATTGCCCTCAAGCGATGGGAGAAGCTGTGCAACCAGCAGGGAACTCCCCTCACATTTGAAGAATTGCGTGAGACGGTAGATGATTTGTTTCCTAATTTCAGCGAAAAGGTTTTGAAGGCAGCCGCCCGTGCCAACCGTCCAGTTTCTCCAGCCTGGAGGCTGTTAAAGTTTGGCGCGATCGCGATTGTTGGGGCGGCAGGCACTATCTGGTTTCTGAATCTACCATTTCCCATGATTCGCTACCCGGTTGCGCGGACAATTCCCTTTGTTCTGCTGCCCAGCTTCATCAGCATGGATAGGAACTATCGGCAAGCCGTTACCCTGACCGAACAGGCAGACCAGTTGGTGAACCGGGCCACTAGTCCAGCTGACCTGGAGCTTGGGGCCGAAAAGGTAAAAGGGGCGCAAAAAAGCCTGGATGCTCTACCCGTGTGGTTTTTGGGTTACTACCCAAGCTTCTACTGTAGCTGGTTCCACTGCTACTGGCAATTTACCCTGGATGAGTTCCAGGGTGCCCGTAAACAGGTTGGGCGTATGGAAGCCCGGCTATTCCAAGAAACCAATGCCCAGGACCAGCTCAACCAGGCTGATCAGGTGATTGTAACGGCGAAACAACAGTATCAGCAGGCTCCTGACCCAACCAGGAAAGCCGCTGCGATCGCCCAGTGGCAAAAGGGCCTGGACCAGATGCGCCAGATTCCACCCGAAACCCTGGCAGGGCGAATGGTTCAGCCCAAACTGGCAGCCTACGAACGAGATTTTCAACAGGTATCCGGCCTGGTGATAGGCACCACGCGCACCGGAACTCTGATGGCCGTTGCCCAGGAATATGCCCAGAAGGCGAAAGAGCTTGAGAAAGGGACGGCTCACAGCGTTGCCAAGTGGCGGGAAATTCAGAAGCTCTGGGAAATGGCGATCGATCCCCTGAGACGAGTCACTGATGCTGATCCCAATTACAACCAGGCACAGCACCTGATGGCAACCTATGAGCAACATCTCGCCATCATTCGGGTTCGTAGCAACGAAGAGCAGGAGTCCGTGCAAGCCTACCAGGAAGCCCAGCGGCTAAAAGATAACCTCTATGCCTCCATTCCTGACAACGCCAGATCCCTCACACCTTCGCAGGTTGGAATGCTGCAAAGAATTGTCGGTACTCTAGAAAGAGTAAAACCCGGTACCACCGTTTATGCCGATGCCCAGGTTATGCTGAAATCAGCCGAAAAAAGGTTGAAGTCCAGCAGGTGAGAGGGTAGCTATAGGTATAGCCACCGGGCTTAGGACCGGGTACAGGGGTTCTACCCCTGGCTGGGGGCGAAGCCCCAACCCCCTTTAAACCCAGTGTCCTGAGCACTGAGTTCTGAATTTTGAGTTTTTACCTTGCCCCTCTCTCCTCACCCCTCATGTCCTTTTCCTGCCTTTTCAAATCGAAACCTGAACTCCTAAATCAAGCAGGAGGGATTCTTCTAAAGTTTGGTGGGTGCCATCCAGGATTTTAGAGAGGTATTGCCAGAGGTAATTGCGCAGGTCTGGGTTAAGCCGATAAACCTGATTGCTTTCTCGGAGAAAAAGTGGGGATCCAGCTAACGCCTGATATTCTGGATTTTGTCTGGACTCTGGGGTAAGCAAGGCTAAATCTGCCTTGGAGGGCACTAATCCGGCGGGCAGTTGGCCTTCGAGCAGGTTAATGATGGCTGGCAGGCACGCCTGAGTGTTGATCCCCTGGGCTTCCAGAAGTTGCAGGATGCGCCCCAGGGGAAGTGGTTCATTGGGCAGCGTTTGCAACAATTCTCTCAGCAGGAAATAGTTGCTGTACTGGTGGCGGGCAGAGTCTAAAAGCTGGGGGTAGAGGGGCAACTTTGCCAGACCAGAGGCGGTTCGGCTGCTGGAGGCCATTGAATTAAAGGTATCTTGAACCAGGGTTGCATTAGGGAATTTTTGTTTGAGCCAGTGGGCGATCGCAGCATTAGAAGCCGTTCCACCTGTACAAAGAACCTGTCGCACGGTCTGCACCACGATACCAGTTTGGGTTAGCAGGGTGTTAATTTCCCGGTTGATGAGCTGGATGTAGGGAGCCATTACACGGCTATGAAAATCCTGCTGGGTCATTGTCCACTGCCGCTCATGGAGAGTAAAGGTAGCACTCTCTTCCCGTTGAAACGCCAGTTTTAACTGCTTGGCTATTCTGAGCAGATTTTGCCCCAGGTCGTTACTGCGGAGGCGCTGCTGAAACCGATAGCGCACAGCCAGATCTGGTTCTCCCGGCAATGGTAAGTCCAGATGGGGGGAGCCCAGATTGCGCCAGCCCCATACTGAGGGGTAGAGAAGCTGACAAATGATGTCCTGATCAATCGCGTTCCCTCCGTAGGCAGCACTGCGAAGGTAGAGGTCTTCCCGGTTCAGGGTGCGAGGATCGGGTGGCAGGTCTACCAGTAAAAATTCCGTGAACAAAGCTCCGGCACTTAAAATCAGGGTGCTTCCCTGGAGGGATGATTCAGGTTTTTGGCCACGGTAACGAGGGGCAACGGGTTCCGATATGGAAGTAAGCTCATCTCCACCGGGCAGTTCAGACAGGAGGGTAGCGATCGCCTCTTCAATGAAGAAAATTTGCTCTGGTTTGGTCACCAGTCCCGCGGATAGTATCGCCTCCCGAAGGTTAAAGCGGTAGGCCTCTGACCACCCGGTTGGGCATCCCAGAATGACTCCCTCTAACTTAGAAAGAGCCGTCTGCAATTCATCGGAGGATAGGCCTTGAGCCGAAATAGTTAGGGGATCTGGCTTCAGAGTGGACAGCAGAGCTATAACGGAGTTTTTCACCCAGGCCAGGGAAACGCACTGAGTATCCGACCACTGCACCCTGGGTTCCCAGGTTTGCCTCTGTGGAGACAGGTAAGGAAGCGCAACTGTTAAAAGCTGGCGCAGGTTGCTGAGTAGCAGTCCAGGAGAAGGGTGATCCGCCATGGCCGATCGCACTTTCAATGCCAGCTCACCCACAGCCATTGGGGTTTCGGGGGTGCCATTCAACTGCTCAGCCGAAAGATAGACAATTGCAGGCGATCGCAGCACTGTTATGGGCGTTCCATCTGGTGCGGTTCCCTGCCAAAAAATCGGATATTGCTGGTTTGTTTCCCGGTCCAGCAACGCGGCTGAAATTCCCACACTGCCCAGGTCAATTCCCAGATACCAGCGCTGCTGTTCTCCCACTCCTCCCAGAGGATAGGCAGAAGCTCCTTCGGTTCCCCTTGCGGTTGCCTTTGTCGCCTCTTCAAGTTCAGGAAGTTGCCTTTCCTCATGGCCTTCCGGGCGATCGCCTTGAACTTCTTCGGCTTGATCTACCAGAGGATTTGCGATTAGTTCGTCTTCTTTTTTTTTTCGAGAGCCTCAGATGCAAATCCTAGCGGTTCAGAAGACGAAGGGGGGGCTTCAGCAGGGGAGGAAGTATCTACAGGTACCTCCATGAATAGATCCCCGATTTGCTCCAGACTGAAGGCGGTTGGTTGCTCCACCGTAGCTTCCGGTTCAGAAGCTGGTGATTCTAAAGACGACGATTCTGCAACAGGCGGAACTTTGATGAACAGATCACCAAGCTGCTCCAGGGTAAAAGCTTCCGGCTGTTCTGCATTTGGAGATGAAACCGGAGTCGTTGGTTCTGCCAGAGATGCCGTACTTCCTAATGGCATCTCCATAAACACATCGCCCATCTGCTCCAGGGTGAAGGCTTCCGGTCGTTGAGCTTCTGTGTCCACAGCAGGTGGCTCAACCATTGTGCCTGCGGGAACTTCCATCCATAGGTCTCCCACATGTTCCAGGGTAAAGGGAGACCGCTCATCCGATGGGGTTGGCTGCTCGGCCAATGACGCAATGGGTTGATCTAAGGATTCAACAGCTTCATTCCGAGGGCTAACCTCCAGCGGTGGTGCGTCTGTAAACAAATCACCCATGCCTTCTAGCGTAAAGGCGGCTGATGGAGAAGAAGTGAGTGGTAGTTCAACAGAACCTGGGGGAGGCTCTACTGGTGGAACAGCTTCAAACAGGTCATCCATACCCTCCAGGGTGAAGGGGAGGGGCTCAGCCTGAGTTGTGGCAGGCATTTGAGTAGACGGTTCTGCTGAAGGAGGAAGGGTAGTTGGAGGTAATCCTGGGTTTTCAGAAAAGTCTGCGATGGTGAATTGACTGGTGGTGGTGTCTGAGCTGGGAGGGGATGCTGGACTGACCGTTGGAGCAGGCGGCATGTCTGCAAATAGGTCACTCATGCCTTCTAAAGTGAAAGGTGTTTCATCAGCAGGTGCAGCGGGTGGAGAAGCAGGGCTTACGGATGGTGTGGTGGGCACATCCCCAAACAAATCATCCATGCCTTCCAGAGTGAATGTATTGGTTGCTGGCTCAGGTGGTAGCAGCGCCTCCTCATCAATGGCAGGTAGATCTGAGATGTTTTCTGTTTGGGAGGTTGCAAACTCCTGAGAGGCGAGTTCATCCTGAGCCATTGGAGCAGTTTCTGTGCCCCAATCAGCCAGAGTGGGGCCTTCCTCTACGAAGGGCATCCGTTCGTTTTCCGGCACCTGGGAAATTTGTCTGGGTCCATTTTCCAGGCTTGACAGGTCTTCACTCAGACTGCTCAATGTCAGGTCATCTACCCATAGACCGGGAGTTGGTTCAGTTGGGACTTCTTCGATGGGAAGGAGATCTTCTTCAGGGGAAGCGGGTGCATACGAGTCTTCGGTCCCTTCTAGCAGAGAGGGTTGACTGTCAACAGGTTGGGGCGGGGGCTGAAGCGCGTCCATCGCTGGGTTTAAGTCCCCAGACCCTGTTGCGATCGCCTCTGTCCCCGCCAGTCCTAGTTCTTGCAACCGCGCACCTTCCAGGGCAGCAACATCTTCAAACAAATCGGTCAAAGTGCTGATCTGATCTTCACTGGCGGCAGGTTGTTCCTCTGGGCGGCCCGGTAATTCTTCCCCAGACACTGACTCTAGCCCTTCTGTTGCGCTCCTCTGAGCTGGGGGCAGTTCCCAACCCAGGGTTGGATCTGCGGCAAGCTCTACAGGAGCTTCTTCCGGAGGAGGCTCGGTGGTGGCGATCGCAGGTTCGTCCTCCTCCGACGAGGTATCCTTCTGAGCTTCTGCCCCAAAAAGGCTCTCATAAAATTCATCCAGCTCATTTCTGGCATCTTCAGAAAGGCTGTTAGGGACCACAGGGGTATCGATAGAAGACTGGGCACTGTTCAACATCCGGTCAATTTCAGCTTCCGCGTCTTCTAAGGAAGTTGCTACCGGCTCATCCTTGAGTTCAGCACTTAACTGCTCCAGTAACTTCAGGGCAGCGTCAAGGTCCTCCGTGTCTTCCTCACTTGCAGATGTTGCCCCAGCAAAGGGCAGATCTGAATCAGCCAGGGTTGCTGCTTCCTCTGCTAAATAATCAGCATCGGACCCGGTTTCCGTTTCCAGAATCGCATCAATTTCCTGGGTGTCAATTTGATTCAAATCTAATTCACCCAGGTTCAACCCCGGCAAATCCAGGTTCGATAAATCTGGATTCTCCAAGGTAATGTCACTGCTCACACTGGCTGATTTCAACCAGGCATCGATCGCCGCATCAACCGAACTCTCAACCAGCGGCGGCTCAACCGATAGATCGGCTGGAACTGCTGCCGCCTCTCTTCCTTGTGGCAGTTCTGCACCAGGATAGGGTAAGGTGAAGTTTGCCGACATGTCATGCAGGGATGATTCCTTCAGCGTAGACGGGGCCCTATCTTTCTCAGTTTGAGTGGATTTCCCTGCTGAGGGCATGGCCTTTCCGACCCCTGGTTCAATCGCAGTTGAATCACTAACTGGAGGGTTTTCCAGTGCCACAACCTGTTTAGAAGACTGAAGATAGGAAGAAGCTTCGCGCCCAAGCTGCTGAGCCAGATGGTTAATCAACGCTGTAAACATCATTTCACCCTGCTGCCCTAGCCCGTGCATCCGCTCCAGCCCCTGTGATAGAGACTCCTGGTATGCCTGTACGTTGCGTTCCAGGGACTCAAAAATCACTTTCAAAGTGGAGTCCAGCCTGATAATAAGCTGGTCAGTATTTGCCTGAGCTACCTGCAACTCACCAGAGGGCGGGTGATGGGAACCTGGACTCATGGCTGTCGCTGACACAGAATCCGTAAAGGCCGGGCTCGCACCTTCAGGCAAAAAGGATGGCGGCTCAGTTCGACGCAAACTCTGGGCGACCTGTTGAGGTAAGGTTTCTTGAAGTCGCACCATGAGCGCCTGCAAAAAATCGGTAATGATTTGCTGCTGATTGACCTGGGGAGGCAGCCCGCCATACCCTTGTCGCTGGGCTTCTAGCTGCTGAATTTCCTGAATCAACATTTCCCGCTGCTGGCGCAGGTTTTCTATATCGGCCTGAAGGGGTTGCATCAGGTTGGCTCGCAGGTAGCCCATTTCTTGCACCACTGCCTGCAACATCTGTTGCGCCGACATTTCTGACAACTCGGCACCCTGGGATGCGGCTCCTGAAGCCAGTTGACCGGATTGAGAGTAAATATCGTGAGCCAACAGCTCCTGTCTGACTCCTGATTGCCCATAGCCTTCTTGAATGGCCATTCGCCGCTGAAGCGAAACCAGATAATTACGCACCCGTTCCAATGTCTGGCGTTGTTGAGTTACTTCACCAGACATTACCCAGGGCAACCGCGGAGTGGTTTTCTGTAAAACTCCGTCAATGTCTGCAATTAAGGCTTGAATTTGGTCTTTCTGAGAAGTCACAATGTAACCTCTGATTTAGTGCTTGGGCAAAAAGAGCTTGAACATATCTGCTAACCCGTCTTTAAGATCAGGTTTCCCAGGAACTATCCGCCACTTACTTTGATACGAATCTCACTGTTGACTCCAGGTTGTTGGCTGTTTAATCTTTCTTCGCTGTGCAAGTTGAGCCTGTGCCGACCTCCTGCGAATTGCATAAAGACGGATTATTCTAGTGTTTCAAACACCAAGTTTTGCAACATGGGGTTTGGAGGCTTGGCCCCCAAGCAGAGGTGGACCCCCTGCCCCCAACAAAACGAAAGTTTTTTGTACTAATTACCAGAAATGCTGTAACACTCCATAGTATCCTGTTGGACAAAGTTTACGTCAGGAATGTAAAAAAGTAACAAGTGCCGGATGATTCGTCTTTCGGATGCTCGAAGGCTTTAGGTTATGATCACTGTTACTCATGTTGCGTAAAATTGAGTACAGTTGACCGACTTTAGTGGATATTGTGCGCAGAGTAGCAGGACGGAGCGATCGCCCACTCCCCAACCATGTTCGCAATTCCAGTGCCAATCAAATGCCAATCAAAACCTCACTCCCTCCAGTATAGACAGATGGTAGTAAAGCGGCTGAGGACTCCTCACCGATTGCTCGATTAGTCAGCCAATTTAAAGTGATTGAATTATCATGACCATGTTTGCAGATTCCACGATGCCACTGCCCCATGGAAGATCGGTTTAACCCACGAGATGGTAGCGCCAATATTTCAATTCGCTCAGCGCCTTTTTTTCAGGGGTTGCCCGAAGCCGCTGTGGAGAGAGCAACCGCCCATGTGGTAATGCGCAGCCACCCAGCCAACCAGGTTATTTTACTGGAGAATGATTGGGGCAGCTCAGTTTACTTTATTTTGAATGGCTGGGTCAAAATTCGCACCTACAATCTGGATGGCAAGGAAGTTACGCTGAACATTCTGGGTAAGGGAGAGTTGTTTGGGGAGATGGCCCCCCTGGATGAAGTGCCCCGCTCAACCGATGTCATCACACTGGCTCCGACGGTAATTGGTAACATGCCAGCGCAAGATTTTGTCAATCTGCTAAACACGGAGCCTCAATCGGGTATTCGGCTGGCTCAGTTGATGGCGCGGCGGTTGCGCCAGGTCAATCGTCGTCTGCGCCTGCGGGAATCAGATAGTACCTCACGGGTCGCGGATATTCTGCTGTTCTTAGCCGATGGTCAGGGGAAGAAGAGCCAGAAGGGGACGGAGATTCCTAACTTGCCCCATCGGGAACTCAGCAGCTTGAGTGGGTTGGCGCGGGAAACGGTAACGCGGGTATTGAGCAAGCTGGAGAAGAAGGCGCTAATCGTGCGCGATCACGATACCCTGACGATTCCTGATACCCACGCCCTGGAACGCTTAATGATTTGAAAATAGGGCTGACCTCTGGCCTCTGTCAGGCAAGTGAGAAGTGAGGGTTGAAGAGTGAGGGGTGTTTCAGGACAGGAGGATGCGATCAACGAACTTCTGGATCAGTTGGTTGGAGATCGTGGTTTCCTTTAAATCCTTCAAGATTTCGGTTAGCATCTCTGCGTTATCTAAATAACGGCTCTGGTAGCGGGTGATGCGTGCGGCCAGGTCGGGAGGGTCTACTTCTGGATGGAATTGAAAGCCATAAAACGGTTTATCGGCAATTTTGAAGGCGTGATAGGGACAGCGCTCTGAAAACGCTAGTAGAATGGCTTCTTGGGGTAAGCACATGGCCCGCTCCTTGTGACCGGATACCGCCCAAAACTCCTTTGGTACATCGTGAAACAGGCGATCGCTGGCAGCAGCTTCAGTCAAAGTGAGGCGATAGGTTCCCATTTCCATATTTTCCTTATCCAGAATCACCCGCCCGCCCAGGGCTTCAACCGCAACCTGAAACCCAAAACAGGAGGCAAACACTGGTATTTTTTCCTTCAGGCAATGCAACACCAGGCGTTTGCTATCCTCAACAAAGGGGTAGCGATCGGGCTGAGTGACCGACGCATCGCTGGAACCACCAATGAACAGGGCATCATAACCCTCAATACAGGTTGGCTCAAATTCAGGGGTCCTGAATCCATTCAGCAGTTCAAACTGTTCCTCACTCAAGCCACTGAAGCGAACAAACTCGTCCAACTCCTCCAGACAGGTCACCTGGTCATCCCGAATTTGAAGTAGAAGAATTTTAAGCTGAGAGCGATGTTTTCCCATTCCCTATGAAACTCACTTCCTTATCCACTCTGCCTGAAGAAGCCGTTTCCCACAATCCAGCGATTAAGAAAAAAGTCATGCTGCGCCTGGGCGATCTGCCCCATCTAACCAATTTCTCTCAAGCCTGTTTTGCACCAGGACAATGTGCTACCACCCATACCCATCAGGATATGTGGGAAGTTTTCTTCGTGGAAGCGGGTGAGGGCACGATTCGTATCAATGGCAAACTCTACCCGCTCCAACCCGGAACTTGCATTGCCGTTGAACCAGGCGAAGAACATGAAGTGATAAACACAGGTTCCACCCATCTGGTTCTCACCTATTTTGGATTACGGGTAGAGGTGTAGTCGGTTCAGGCTGTTATCTTCCCTGCTGGGGTTGGTCGGGATTTGTAAGCTCTGCGTACGCGGCGTAAACGCCCTTAACGTTGTACCAGTTCAGAAAAATGCGGGCTGCTTCGAGGGCGAGTTGGGGTTTGCCCTGGTCGATTAACCATTGCAGGAAGGGGGCCATGGTGCGTTCGTTCAACAAACCACCCAGGGAGAGAATGCCCCACAGCAGGCGATGGAGCCAGGTCATCTGAATCATCATTCGCACTTCCCAGGTAGGGTGCTTTTGATAAAACAAAACGCCCATTCTGCCGCGCTGGTATTCCTTCTCAATTAAACTGGGAATTTGGCTGAGGGCAAAGGGAGGATGCCAGTGATAGCCAACAGCTTCCGGGCATTTAACCAGTTTTAAGCCCAATTTCTTGAGACGCACGCCCAGTTCCAGGTCTTCCCAACCGTAGAGTTGGAAACGGGTGTCAAACAGTCCAGCTTTTTCTAACCAGATGCGGGCGATCGCCACATTGCCTGTCGCGAAGAAGGCCTGGGAAAAGTCCGTTACCTTAAAGGGCTCGGAAGTGGGATCATCAAAATTGCAGGTGTTAATGACGCGACCGTAGGTGAAGAGGCGATCGCTGCCCAATTCCTTTGCGCCCTGGCGCAGTCCGTTGGCGTGGGCTTGTAGAAAATTCTCAGTGACCACCAGATCACTGTCAATAAAGATGATCGTATCGCCTTCAGCTTTTTCTACACCCAGATTTCGAGCCGCCGCCGGACCCTGGTGATCTTGCTGGAACAGGCACACGTGGGGAAATTCTGCCGCAGAAGCTTCTAGCCAGTCCACTGTACCATCAGTTGAGCCATCATCCACCACCACCACTTCATATTGCTTAACGTAAGCCGGACTAAACCGCTGATGCTCAAGGGCTTTCAGGCATTTCTCTAGAATTGGCTTGCGATTGTAGGTCGGGATGACCACACTAAAAAAGACAGCGTTGCCCATGCCAGTTCAATGGTTGATAGTGATTGGCTCAGTAAGGAGGATAAATTCAATCTGCGTTAGTTGTCCGGTCAGGCAGTCTATTCTAACAACGAACAACTCCTGGTCAAATAACTAGATTGTGACTCAGCATATTTTGTTGTATACCTCTCCGGCGATCGGAGGAGTGTTGCAATATAACCACTCGATATTGGATGCCCTGGCCACTCTAGGCTACCAGGTAACCTATGTGCAAGACATCCCCGATGGTTTGGTGAAACTGTTTGGGGTTGAAGGGATGGAGCGGACGCGCCAGCGGGCAGCGTGGTTTGTGAATCAGCAGAAGCAAAAGGGAATTCACCAGCATCAATGGCTGGAATCTGCAACCGCTGCCGATGCTGAACGAGTGGTGGCAGAGTGCAAACCAGACTTGCTGATTTTGAGCAATGGGGGACCGATCGCCAACTTCTTTCCCAAGCGAGCGGCTATCAAGCTGGGCATCCCTTACATTATCGTGGAGCATCTGGTTCATCCCATTAAACCCAGGGAAGTACCTGCCGCCTACGCTGAACTGGCGCAGCAGTACGTCGAGGCAAAGGCAGTGATTGCCGTCTCCCAGGAAAACTTGCTGCTATTGCGGAAACTGTTTGGCCTGGCGGAAGACAAGGGACAGGTGATTTACTGTGGGCGTCCATCTAGCTACTTTCAACCACGGGATGAAAGGGTGCGATCGCACCTGCGCCAGCAGTGGGGGATTCCTGCCAATGCCGTTGTTTGTTTTACTGCCGCCCGCATGGACATCATTAAGGGCTACCAGTATCAGATTGCAGCCATTAAGCAACTCAAGCAAACCCCCATCTGGCCAAACCTCTACTTTGCCTGGGCGGGCACTGGAACCTTAGAGAACCAGTTCAGGCAAGCCATCCAGCAGGCAGGTGCGGCCGAGCACGTCAAGTTTTTGGGGGAACTGGAAGCCATTCACAGTTGGCTGGATGCCAGCGACATTTTTGTTTTGCCGTCTGAGTCAGAAGGGCTCCCTCTGGCGATGATGGAGGCAATGGCGAAGGAACTGCCAGTAGTCGCTACGGCTGTGAGCGGCGTTCCGGAGGGGCTGGGAGATACTGGAAAATTGCTCAGTTCACCCGTATTTGGTGATTCTCAGGCGACTATTCGAGAATTGGTCGCCACCCTGCAAAGCTGGGCTGGTGATGCTACTCTGCGGCAACAAGCAGGGCAAGCCTGTAAACAACGGGCAGAGCAACTTTTTCGAGAAGAGCGGATGGTTGAGCAGACCCTTGCTGTCATCAAATCCGTACTGGAGCGGTGACGACGGAAAAAGAAGAGAGGACAGAAAAAGTGAAGTTGAACTGGACTCTACCATCATCCAATCTATAGCTGTCGCCAGGTTGCTCAGGACACTGGGTTTAAGGGGGGG
>JAIMBL010000132.1 GCA_023511615.1 Leptolyngbyaceae cyanobacterium HOT.MB2.61 | reverse complement strand
AGGGGGCATTCCATGGGTAGGCTCCAGAAGAAATCTGCCTCTACTTTATCAGCCCCACATTAATTTGATGCACTACCCTCGAGACTATGAGACCTTGCCGGAAAATCATGAAGGCATGATTTATGTAGTCATGATTCGGTTGATGCTACGGAGGTTAACCAACAATCATCGAACGAGAAAAGTGAAACTTGCTTAACTGACGTTTACAAACAGTTTCTTATATAACTTGAGCTGGAAGTCATGGTAATCAAACTAAGCAGCCTTCTTAGTACAGATGTTCGATGGAGTGGAGTATTAGATATTCTACATGAGTTTCCGCTTCTGGAGTGGTTGCTGGTGAAAAGCTCTGCCCTGGAATCGTTTGAGGGCTGTACTTTTTTAAGACCTTGCGCCTGTATGTTCAATCGTTTGTAGTGTTTGAGAGTGCAGAAGAATGGGCGATGTCCACCCTACCTGGATTTGGGCAACAGCAATATCATCTTTCGGATAGGCTCCAGGAATGGTTGGCAAACTTACGCTATGAAGTAATAGGTGATCTCTGTAGGCCCAGTATGAAGTTATTGTGATTTTTCAGTAGCAATACGGACAATTTAAAGGTTCGATAGGGATTTCTTAAAGTTGATGTGGGATTTGTGTAAAGCGACAGAGCAAAGTGTTGCCTGCCAATCCATTCCCACCTGTGTGAACCTTTAACTCCAACAGTCTGTTTGGACGGTCACGATCGCCTCGCTACCGTCCATGACAGCCAAGAATTGCCGGGGATTGGGTTTCCTCTGGTTGCTTTTTGCTGTGTTTCTGGCGGCAACCGCCTGTAGGCATGCTGCTGAAGGGTGCGATCGCTCAGATTTCTGTTCCTTTCCCGCTACTGACCGAGGTACTTTCATGCCTGCAATTTCTCTCAGTAACCCCTACTCCCAAACCTTTGATACCCTCGCCAGTACGGGCACTGGCATTACCTGGACGGATGACTCGACCCTGGCTGGATGGTATTCCAATCGCGCCCTCTACAACACTGGAACAGGTTCCTCCACCACAGGGTCACTCTATAGTTTTGGGTCGTCCAGTTCCAGTGATCGCGCTCTGGGTTCCGTCGGTTCGGGCAGCACTGGCACTATCCTTTACGGTGCCCGATTTTTAAACGACACCAGCAGCACCATCAATGCTTTAAATATTAGCTACGTCGGAGAGCAATGGCGCAATGGCGGCGGCACCGGGCTGGCCCAAACGGTTGACTTCCAGTTCCAGGTAAATGCTACCAGCCTGAGCACAGGCGTCTGGAGCGATTTCAACGCCCTGGACTTTACCAGTCCGGTATTCAGCACAACGGCCAGTGCTTTGGATGGAAACGCAGCCGCAAACCGCACTGCCCTTTCCGCAACATTGGATGGTTTGAGTCTGGCACCTGGTCAGGAGATCTGGTTGCGCTGGTCGGATATTGACCACCCCAGTAATGACCACGGGCTGGGGATTGATGACTTAACCGTCACGGCCATTACCTCCCAGCCGATCGCAGGAATCACCCTCACCGAGTCTGGCGGTATTACTCAGGTGAATGAAGCCACCCCGGAGATTACTGACAGCTACACGATCGCCCTCAACACCACACCCACAGGAACGGTGCAGATTGCGATCGCTGCCGATACCCAGACCCAGATCAGCATTGATGGCGTCAACTTTTTCAGTTCTGTGACGCTGACGCTGGATAGTACCACCACCCAGGGTGCCGTCACTGTTCGGGCTGTGAACGATACGGTTGTAGAAGGCCCCCATACGGGCATCATCACCCACACTATTACCAGCAGTGCCGACCCTGCCTATGCCAGCCTCACGATTCCCGACTTCAACGTCAGCATCATTGACAATGACGTCGCCCTGCAACTAACCAGAATTCACCAGATCCAGGGCAATGCATCGACCCAACTGGCCGGTGGCGCTCATAACGATGTTAGCCCCCTGAATGATCAGACAGTAACGATTGAGGGAGTCGTGACCGCAGACTTCCAGTTGTCCACTCAGTTGCGCGGATTCTTCATCCAGGAAGAACTGGCTGATCAGGACACCGACCCCACCACCTCAGAGGGGATCTTCGTTTTTACAGGCAACACCGCTCCTCTGGACGTGCAGGAAGGACAAATTGTTCGCCTTACAGGAGCCGTCAGCGAGTTCTTCGGCATGACCCAGGTGAGCGCTACCACTGCTGGTAGCATCACCCTTGTCAATGGAGGAAACAATCTGGCACTGGTACCTCCTACCATCATTGGACTGCCAGTTACGGGCGACATCAATGATTTCTACGAGCAGTACGAGGGGATGCGAGTGCAGTTTGCCGACAAACTGTATGTCTCGGAATACTTTGAACTGGCTCGTTACGGGCAGATTGTGTTGACCGCAGGGGGACGACCCTACCAGTACAGCCACATCGACAACACACCGACCTCGGCAGAATATGCAGCTTTCCTGGATAACCTGAGACGCAGCCGCATCATTCTGGATGACGACAATAATCGGCAAAATGCACCGCTTCCCGATGGGGTGTTCTACCATCCCCAAACTGGTGGGTTTGGTACCGGCACCCAGGGTGTGAATTACTTCCGGGGGGGCGATTCGGTCAGCAACCTGACAGGCGTGTTGCACTGGTCCTTTGCCGGACAGACGGGCACCGATGCCTGGAGAATTCGCCCCACAGAAGCCACTCCAGTCACCTTCACGGTTGAAAATCCCCGCCCAACCACTGCTCCAGATGTGGGCGGCAATATCAAAGTTGCCAATTTCAATGTCTTGAACTACTTTGATGCACCGTTTGGGGTATCCCAGAACCGGGGAGCCGACAGTGAAGACGAATTTAACCGCCAGAATGAGAAACTGATTGCGGCACTGACGGGCATCAATGCCGATATCTTTGGCTTAGTTGAGATTGAAAATAACGGCACCGCGATTCAAGAACTGGTCAATCGCCTCAATGCCGTTGCCGGGGCCGGAACCTACAGCTACATCAATACAGGTGTCGTCGGTACTGATGAAATCACGGTTGCCATCATCTACAAACCAGCGGTTGTGCAACCGAAAGGAACCGTTGCAATTTTGAACGATCCGGCCTTTACCGACCCCAACAGTACCGGGCAGCAACGCAACCGTCCGGCGATCGCGCAAACCTTTGAGGTGATCAATCCCAACAACCCCGACTTTGGGGAAGCCTTCACGGTCGTAGTCAACCACCTCAAGTCCAAAAGAGCAGCGGAGGCGACGGGAGCTGACCTGGATCAAAACGATGGTCAAAGTGCCTGGAATGATACTCGCACCAAAGCGGCTGCCTACCTGGTCAATACCTGGCTACCCGGTGACCCCACCGGACAGGGTGACCCCGATTACTTGATCATCGGCGACCTCAACGCCTACAGGGGCGAAACGCCGATCACCGCGATTAAGAATGCGGGTTACACCGACCTAGTGGAACGATTTGGCGGTAACAACGCCTACAGCTTTGTGTTCGACGGCCAACTGGGTTATCTGGATCATGCTCTGGCGAATGCATCCATGGCAGCCCAGGTTACAGGCGTTGCCGAATGGCATATCAATGCCGATGAGGTGCCCGTGTTTGACTACAACAACACGCTGCGGGATGGCGATGAGCAATCCTTTGAAGCAAAGCCAACCGGCAATAACCTGTACGAGCCGAACGCCTTCCGCACTTCGGACCATGACCCCGTCATTATTGGTCTTGACCTGATTCGCCCCTCCCTCAACGTAATTGAAGGGACGCGTGGAAACGACACTATCAATGGCACCGAAGGCCCTGATCGCATCAATGGCAACAACGGCGACGACACCATCCGGGGATTGGGTGGTGATGACGTGATCGAAGGTGGACGCGGGGGCGACATTATCTATGGTGGTGGTGGCAATGACATTCTGGCCGCCGATCGCACCGATCGCTTCGATGACTTTGACGGCACCATCAGCGAAATCTACGGTGAAGGCGGGAACGACACCATCTACGGCGGTAGCAAAGCTGACCTGATCGATGGCGGCACTGGCAACGACACCCTTTTCGGCAAAGGGGGCGACGATCGCATCCTTGGCGGTGATAGCAATGACCTGCTGAATGGCGGCTTGGGCAATGACAACCTGGATGGGGGTAGCGGCATTGATACCGCTGATTACTCTGACCTCGTCTTCAATGGGGTGTTTGGCACCATTGCAGGACTGGACGTAAACTTGATCAGTGGCATTGCCAGGCACTCCAGCACCAACCGCGCCCTTGCCTGGGCAGACACCCTCAGCAATATCGAAAACGTCATCGGCACCAGCCGCAACGACCGCTTCATTGGGGACGCCAACAATAACGTGTTCGATGGGGGCAGTCAGGTGGGCCGCAG
This sequence comes from Leptolyngbyaceae cyanobacterium HOT.MB2.61, assembly GCA_023511615.1. GTDB lineage: Bacteria > Cyanobacteriota > Cyanobacteriia > Leptolyngbyales > Leptolyngbyaceae > Leptothermofonsia. The sequence goes on along the minus strand of JAIMBL010000132.1, from coordinate 10,219 downwards.
CGATCGCCTCACCACCTTCACCGCCCTCAATGGCCAAACCTACACCGTCACTGGTGATGTGGTGGAATACAGCGGCACCAGAGCCAGTTTTACCCTCAGCGGCGATCGCGATCGCTTCACCGTCACCGGGTCTGGCATTGGCACTGACACCCTGATCAACATCGAATTCATCAAATTTGACGACGGGCTGTTCTCCGTTGCCAGCCTGTTTACCTAATCTGCCTCATCAGGTGGGCATGGTCTCTAAGTCCTCTTTCTTTGCGGTCAAGGAAACCACTCCCACCTGATTTCCTGCCATTTCTATCGCCTGTTGTCTGCTTCCCATAGCAGCCTCTCCCCCTCCTCCTTCCCTCTCTTCTCTCTAACAACTAACAACCAACAACTAATAACTAATCACTCCTCCCATCTACTCAGGAATAGCACCTATGCCATCTACCATTCGCTTTTCCCAATTCAATGCCTCGCTGAATCGCAATACTGCCGGACAACTGGTCACCGACCTGTCCACCCCTGATAATGCCCAGGCCAGAAACGTTGCTGAGATTATCCAGCGCATAAATCCCGACGTTTTGCTGCTCAACGAATTCGACTATGTAGAGGCAGACCCCCTCCAGCCTGTGCGCCTGTTTCAGCAGAACTATCTCTCCGTCAGCCAGAACGGAGCCGCTCCAGTACGCTATCCCTACGTCTACATTGCACCCTCCAACACCGGCATTGCTACTGGGTTTGACCTGAACAACAATGGCGTTGCCGTTACTACACCAGGAACTCCTGGCTATGGAGATGACTCCTTTGGTTTCGGTAACTTTCCTGGCCAGTTTGGGATGGTGTTGCTCTCCAAATACCCGATCGACACCGCCAACGTGCGCACCTTCCAGACCTTTCTCTGGAAAGACATGCCAGGTAATTTACTGACCAATGATCCAACCGCAGACAATCCCGCCACTCCCGTGAACGAAAACCTAGGAGGCTTTTACTCACCAGAAGAACAGGCAATTCTACGTCTTTCCTCGAAGAGCCACTGGGATGTGCCCATTATCGTGAACGGGCAGGTCATCCATGCACTGGTCAGTCACCCCACGCCGCCCGTATTTGATGGCCCCGAAGACCGCAACGGCAAGCGCAACCATGACGAGATTCGCTTCTGGTCAGATTACGTTACTCCTGATCAGGGTGGCTACATCTACGACGACAATGGCAAATTTGGCAGTTTACCTGCCGGGGCAAGCTTTGTCATCATGGGCGACCAGAATGCCGACCCCAGTGATGGCGATAGCTATAACTTTGCGATTCGCCAGTTGTTGCAAAATCCTAACATCAATACCAACTTTATTCCCAGCAGTCCCGGTGGCCCTCAACAGTCTGCCCTCCAGGGAGGTGCCAACCTGAATCATAGGAGTAATCCTGCTTTTGATACGGCAGACTTTGCCGATACTGCTCCAGGTAACCTGCGGGCAGACTATGTGCTCCCTTCTGCCAATTTGGAGATCACCAATTCCGCTGTTTTCTGGCCACCCAACACAGACCCTCTGTTTCCGCTGGTGGGTACGTTCAATCCTGCTCTGCCGGGAGGATTTCCCAGTTCTGACCACCGCCCAGTTTATGTAGATGTGCAGTTGGGAGCTACAGAAGCCGGAATCACCGTGCTTGCCCCCGCTCTGGGCGGACAGCAAATTTTTCCCACCAGCCTGACAGGGGAACTGAACGGTATCAACACCCAGATTGGTGGACTGTCTGGGATTTCCTACGACCGGGCAACTGACCGCTATTACATCATCTCGGACGATCGCGGCGATCGCACCATCGCCAACTCACCCGCTTCACCCCCCCCAGTTGACAACACCCCACCCCGCTTCTACACCGCTGATATTGCAGTGGCTGCCGATGACACTCCCACCGTCACCTTCACCGGCGTTACCCTGCTGCGGGACGAGAATGGTAACACTTTTGCCCCCCTCCAGCTTGACCCGGAAGATATTGTCTTGACGGGGCGTGGCACCGCCTTTATTTCCTCGGAAGGGGAAGTCAACATTACTGCCGGTCGGGTAACGAATCCCTTTGTGAACGAGTTTGACCTGATCACGGGGCAGCAGGTGCGATCGCTACCCATCCCCACCAAGTTTTTACCTGTGGTGCAGGACACCAACGGCGATGGGGTGATCAACGCAGGCGACACGTTAGTTTCTGGCATCCGCAACAATTTGGCCTTTGAAAGCCTCACCATTACACCCAATCAGCGCTATCTCTATGCTGCAACTGAAAATGCTCTAATACAGGATGGTCCCGCCGCTAGTGCCACGGCTGCCAGCCCTGCCCGCATCATCCAATACAACCTGGTGAGTGGTCAACCAGAGAAGGAATACCTCTACGAGGTCGATCCGGTTGCTGTACCACCCCCTACGCCCACCAGCTTTAATACGAATGGGCTGGTAGATCTGCTGGCGATCGACAATCGGGGCACCATGCTGGCCGTGGAGCGCTCCTTCACCGCTGGCATCCCCGGTACAGGTAACACGATTAAGATTTACGAAATCAGTTTGCAGGGGGCGACAGATATCAGTGCGATCGCATCCCTCAGCAGCCTTACTCCAGAGCAGCGAGCCGCCATTCAACCTGTCCAGAAGCGACTTCTACTGAACCTGGATGACCTCAATCTGCCCACTGGCACTGACAACATCGAGGGCATCGAGTTTGGCCCGCGCCTGCCCGATGGCCGCCAATCCATTGTGCTGGTGAGCGACAACAACTTCAATGCTACCCAGTTCACCCAAATTCTTACCTTAGGGGCTGACCTGGTACCGACCGTTGCCCCTTCTGTAGAAACTCGCCCGGCCCTACTGGATGACCCCACCCTGCCCAACAGCCAGCGGGCAGACGCTGATGATCCAGCAATTTACGTTCATCCTACCGATTCAGCCAAAAGCCTGGTACTCACCGTTGTTAAAAACGCCGGACTGCGCGTGTATAACCTTTCCGGCGAACTGGTGCAGGAAATTAACCCTGGCGGCATTCGCTATAACAACATCGACCTGCAATACGGCTTCCATCTGTGTGGGGAACCGATTGATATTGCCGTAGCCACAGACCGCAACAACGACAAGCTGGTCATCTTCAAGATCAATCCCAATCCCACCACCCCCGGTCAATACCTGGAAGACATCACCGACAGCAGCATCGGTACCCTGTTCCAGGCGTCTCCTTTCCAGCCTCCCTACTCGGCATCCAGCCGCAGTGCCTATGGCATTGCCATGTACCGCAGTCCCCTGACCCAGGATTACTACGTCTTTGTCAATCGTCGCCAGACCGGGGATGTGGCACAGTACCGCCTGGTCGATACTGGCAACGGCACGATCGGAGCCGAACGGGTGCGGAACTTCACCGTTCCCATTCCCGCCGGTGCGCCAGCCAACACCGACCCCCAACTGGAAGGGATGGTGGTCGATCAGGAAACGGGTTTCCTCTACATCGGGCAGGAGAACGTTGGCATCTGGAAGTACCTGGCAGAGCCGAACAGCAGCAATTCTGGGGTTTTAATCGACCGGGTGAGATCGGTGGGGGGCAGCATTCTGGAAGACGATGTGGAAGGGCTGACCATCTACTACGGTCCCAATGGCACGGGCTACCTGCTTGCCTCCAGCCAGGGCAACAACACCTTTGCCGTATACTCCCGTGACGGCAACAATCAATATCTGGGCAGATTTGCCGTTGGTCCCAGTGGCAGCATTGACGGTGTGCAGGAGTCCGATGGGGCAGATGTCATCAACGTTTCACTGGGCCCCAATTTCCCCTTTGGCTTATTTGTCACCCAGGATGGATCAAACGACCCGGCTGTATTGGTCGAAGATGAGGGCGAACTCGAAAACATCAGCACCAACTTTAAGTTTGTGCCCTGGGAAAACATTGCCCATACCTTCCCTAATCCGTTATTGATTGATACCTTCAGCTACAACCCGCGCAATCCCACTCCTGCCTCTCTGCTGGGGATTGCCAGTGGAGACACCACCCAAACCTCCACGGTTCTTTGGGCCCGCAGTACCTTCACAGGTGAGGTGACCGTTGAATACTCCTTCAGCCCCAATTTCTCCACTATTGATGGCTTTGTGACCGGACGAGTGGCTGATCCATTCGTGCCTGCCAAACTGGAAATCACCGGGCTCACTCCCGATAGCGACTACTATTACCGGGTGACGGATGCCGCCGGAGATATAGAAATTGGACGGTTTAGAACTGCGGCAGAATTGGGCACCTATGCCGGATTGCGGTTTGGTGTAACGGGTGACTGGCAGCAGTCTCCCCCCTTCCCTTCGCTGGCGAATGTGAGCGATCGCAGCCTCGACTTTTTCCTCAAACTGGGCGACACCATCTATGCCGATATCGAGACCGCCGCATTACCGGGAGTTACCCAGGCCCGCACCTTAGACCAGTTCCGCACCAAGCACGCTGAAATTACCTCCCCCCGGTTTGGCTTAAACACTGTCCGTGATCTCTACACTTCCACCTCCATCCTGGCAACTATCGATGACCACGAAATCGTTGATAACTTTGCTGGAGGAGCCGCCCCCGGACAATCCCCCGATGCCCCTAACATCGGTTCTTCCCCCGATCCTCTATTTACAGATGCGGTGGATTTCGTCAATGAAACCCAGGTTTATCGCTCTGCCCTGCAAGCCTTTCAGGAATACCATCCGATTCGCAATGAATTCTATGGTGCAACAGGCGACCCCCGCACCGCAGGGAAACTGAAGCTTTACCGCTTCAACGCCTACGGCAGCGATGCCGCCATGTTCGTGCTAGATACCCGCTCCTTCCGGGATGCTCAACTGGCTCCAGCCGACCTGAGCAATCCCACCGAATTTTTAGTCAGAGCCTTTGACCCCAGCCGTACCCTATTAGGCCGTCAGCAACTTTCTGACCTCAAACAGGATCTGCTGGCAGCTCAACAGAATGGTATTACCTGGAAGTTCATTGCCGTGCCCGAACCGATTCAAAACTTTGGTGTGATTAACGCGGAAGACCGGTTTGAGGGATACGCCGCCGAGCGAACCGAACTGCTCAAGTTCATTGACGACAACAACATCCAGAACGTTGTCTTTCTCTCCGGCGACTTTCACGGCACCCTGGTGAATAACCTCACCTATCAGCTAGCTCCTGGTCAACCCCAGATTCAAACTGGGGCGTTTGAGATTGTTACAGGTCCTGCGGCATTCTTCGATGGTTTGTTTGGCCCCACCGTTGCCCGTTTGTCATTGGGAGCCGGACTGATCACACTAGAACAGTTTGCCTTCTATGAGAGCCTGCCCGTTGCGCCTGATGCTGATGATATTCCAAATGACAAGGATGACTTCATCAAACAACTGTTGAAAGGACAAACCGATCTGTTTGGTTATGATCCGTTAGGTTTGCAGGGTTCCAAGATCAACGCTACCCTCCTGCAAGGGGACTACCTCTCAACCCATGTCTATGGCTGGACGGAGATTGAAATCGCTTCAGACACCCAGAAGCTGACCGTAACCACCTACGGAATTCCCTTCTACAGCGAACAGCAACTGCTGGCAAACCCCAGTGCCATTACCAGCCTGACTCCAGAAATCGTCAGTCAGTTTGAAGTGACACCAACCCTTTCCAGCCCCAATTCAGTGGCAGGAGCAGCGGGAGTAGGCTTTAGCAGCTACGGGTCAGAATTGACAACCAATCCATTCCAGCGTGACCCATTGGCGGCATTAGGTGCTGGTCAAACGTTTGCATAGTATAGGTTGGCAGAAGTAACTCTGGTTCTAACCGAGCGATCGCGCTATTAGACCTCTCACAGACCTCGAAGGCTTTAAAACCTCCGAGGTCTTGAAGGTGCGTTGGGAACCCTGGAGGAAGTGTTATAGCTACAGTCACCAGACTTAAGACGGGGTGCAGGGGGGAACTCCTGGCTGGGGGTGAAGCCCCCACCCCCCCTTAAACCCAATGTCCTAAGCAACCTGGCGACAGCTATACATCCAAACCATCCCAATGCGCGTCGCAATCTCACCTTCCAACCAGACCATTGCTACCATCTCTACAATCCCAGCAACAATTGCAATCCCATCTTTTTTCGAGTGGGCAAATTATTTGCACTTTTTGCGATTGGTGTGCCGACAGTTGATTGAGCAAACGCTTGATGGGCTGACATATTGCCTGATGCCCAATCATTACCATTGGTTGGTGCGGTGCAAAACAGATGAAGTATCTGGAGCGATGCAACGGTTATCAATGGCATATATGGCAATGCTTAATCATTGCTTTCTTAATTTCATCTAAATAGAAGCTTCAAGTTAATATAGCCACCACTTAATTTTTTGATGGGATGCTATGGACGCAATTCTATCGATTGAATGCGCCAGCATTCCTACAAAAATTTATGGCAAATATTACACTAATTGGGTTTGCCTCTCTACCTGCTGATACCTATGCTGAAGGTCCTCCCGCAGGGAATGGCATTTCTGCAAATAATCGCACGGGTCCATTTCCTGGGCAACCTGTTCAGGGCTTTAGTGGCGTACAGTTTGCAGGTAACGATGGCACCTTCTGGTTCATGCCCGACAATGGTTTTGGAAGTAAGGAAAACAGTTCTGACTTCCTGCTGCGGATTTACCGCGTCGATCCTGGCTTTCGTAGAGAAGAGGGGGGGGATGGCAGCGTTAACATCCTCGATCTCATTCAATTTTCAGACCCCGATCGCAAAATTCCCTTCAGCATCGTGAATGAGAACACGAGCGATCGCCTCCTGACAGGTGCCGACTTTGATATCGAATCGTTTGTACTTGCAAATGACGGCACCATCTGGATTGGAGATGAATTTGGCCCCTACCTGCTGCACTTTGATGCCATGGGCAAACTGCTGGATGCTCCCATTGCTACTCCCAATTTCTATCAACTCAATACTCTCGATGGTCAATCACCAATTGTGATTGGACACCGGGGCGCCAGTGGCGAACTCCCAGAACACACTCTAGAAGCCTATCAACTGGCAATCCGGCGGGGAGCGGATTTCATTGAACCCGACCTGGTCGCCACCAGAGACGGCTACCTGATCGCCCGCCACGAACCCAACCTGATTAACACCACCGACGTTGCCAGCCGACCAGAGTTTGCCGATCGCCGCACCACTAAAGTTGTCGATGGCATTGCCGAAGAAGGCTTTTTTGCTTCCGACTTCACCCTGGCAGAAATTAAAACTCTACGGGCTGTCATGCCCCAGGGCTATCGAACTCAAGCCTTTAATGGAATTTTTCAAATTCCTACTCTTGAAGAAATTATTGATCTGGTCAAGCGAGAAGAAGCCATCACCGGACGACCGATCGGCATTTACCCGGAAACCAAGCACCCGACTTATCACGATAATTTGGGACTTTCTCTGGAAGAAAAACTGATTGGCACCCTGGTTGCCAAAAACTTTACCAATCCGTCGCGGGTGTTCATTCAGTCCTTTGAAGTCAGCAACCTGAGGGAACTTAACAGTGTCATCATGCCTGCGGCGGGGGTTGATCTGCCGTTGGTGCAACTGCTGGATGCTTTTGATGTCAACTACAGTGATGGTTCCCTCCTTTATCAAAGTGTCAATGCTCGTCCCTACGATTTCACCGTCAACGGCGACACCCGCACCTATGCTGATCTGCAAACCCCCCAGGGATTAGCAGAAATTGCTACCTATGCGGATGGGATTGGTCCCTGGAAGCGGATGATCGTTTCTGTCAAGAATGTAGACAACAACAACGACGGGCTGCCAGACGACTTGAATAACGACGGCATTATTAACGATGCTGATCGGGTAACCCTGCCTCCGACCAGCCTGGTGCAGGATGCCCATGCGGTTGGCTTGCTGGTTCATCCCTACACCTTCCGCAATGAGGGACGGTTCCTGGCATCGGACTACAAGGGCAACCCGGAACTGGAGTATCAGCAGTTCATTCGGTTGGGAGTGGATGGCTACTTTACGGACTTCCCTGGCACAGGCAACCTGGTGCGCGACCAGATTACCAGTCCGTTTGTGCGATCGCCCCAAAACCCCGATCTGCTGAAAACCACTCAATTCAATACCCTCAGCGGTAATGCTCCCATTGTGATTGGACATCGGGGAGCCAGCGGAGAACGGCCAGAACATACCCTGGCCGCCTACAAACTGGCGATCGCCCAGGGAGCAGACTTCATTGAACCCGATCTGGTTGTGACCAGAGATGGGATTCTAATTGCCCGCCATGAACCGATGCTAGCCGTGTTGAATGCCGATGGTTCACTGAACACGACTGACACCAGCACCGATGTTTACCTGCGACCCGAATTTGCTGATCGCCTCACGACCAAAAACCTGGATGGCGTGGAAAGAAGGGGCTGGTTTGCAGAAGACTTCACCCTGGAAGAGATTAAGTCGCTGAATGCGATCGAACGTCTGCCTGCCCTGCGTGGTACCGATTTCAATAATGACGGACTGAAGGTACCCACCCTGGCCGAAATCATTGACCTAGTGAAACAGATAGAGCGGGAAACTGGGCGCAAAATTGGCATCTACCCCGAAACCAAACACCCCGTCTTCTTTTTGAATCAGGGCTACAATACCAGTCAATTATTGATTGACACGCTGGTTGCCAACAGCTTCACCGATCCATCACGAATTTATATCCAGTCCTTTGAAGTCAGCAACCTCAAGGACCTGAACAGCACTATCATGCCCACCGCAAACATTGACCTGCCGCTGGTTCAACTGATTGCAGGTTCAGGTAGACCCTACGATTTTGTTGTCAGGGGCGATACTCGCACCTACACTGATCTGCTGACTCCGGCAGGGCTGGCGGAAATTGCGACCTACGCGACCGGTATTGGCCCCGACAAACGTCGCATTATTCCAGCCACCACCGTTGACCGGGATGGCAATGGCCTTCCGGATGATCTCAATGGCGATGGTGTTATCAGCGATGCTGATCGCGTTTTGGGCACACCCACCAACCTGATTCAAAATGCCCATGCAGCAGGTTTGATTGTCCATCTCTATACCCTCCGCAATGAGGGCTTTTTCCTCGCCTCTGACTATAACGGTAACCCTGCGGCAGAATACCGTCAGTTTATTGACCTGGGGGTGGATGGCTTCTTCACAGACTTCCCCGGTACAGGGGTGAGTGTAGTCAGCAGTTACCTTACGCCTCCACCTGTGGCCAACCTAGGTCGTTCAAGGGGGTTTGAGGGGATGGCAGTCAGTCCCGATGGCTCCACGCTTTATCCACTGCTGGAAGGATTTGTGGTGGGTGATCCAACTAATGCTCTGCGCATTTACGAGTTTGATGTTGCCACTCAGCAATACACCGGACTGGTGGGATATTATCCGCTGGCTAATCCTAACCACGCGATCGGTGATTTTGCTGTCATCAATGAGAACGAGTTTCTGGTGATTGAACGTGATTCAGGACAGGCAGCCACAGCTCGATTCAAAAAAATCTTCAAAGTTGATTTCTCTGAAATTGATGCCAATGGGTTTGTTGCCAAGACCGAGATTGCCGATCTGTTGAATATCCAGGATCCCAACGATCTCAATAGAGATGGCAGTACGACTTTCAACTTCCCGTTTGAAACCATTGAAGATGTGCTGGTAATTGACGCCAACACCATCCTGGTTGCTAACGACAACAACTACCCGTTCTCGGTGGGGCGACCACCGGCGATCGACAACAACGAAATTATCCTGCTGCAACTGGATAAACCACTCAATCTTGACCCGCGGGTTGGTCTGGCAGCCCAGGGAACAGCTTGCGTTGAGCCTCTGGCATTACCAGCTGGTCTGGGTTATAAATGGCAATCTGCGTTAGCAGGGTTGGAACATTCAGTACTGAATCGTGCCAATCAGGCCAGCGGAGTGTCTATGCTTTCGGCCAGTCTGCAGGACGGGGTGCGAGGGCGGAACCCCTGGCTGGGGGCTTCGCTCCCACACTCCCTCTAATCCCAATATCCTGACGCACCTGCGTAAAGCTATACATTCGTTACATAGCAGTCCTAAATCAGTTGTGAGATGCAGAGGCTTTGTGAGAAAGGGTTCCGCAGAAACCCTTTCTCGCAATCCAAATAGGATCGCTAGGTTCTCCTGGCTTGTCGGTGAAAGGATAGCGTAAGATACTCTTTCATCTAAAACAAAAAATGCTAGTGCTCAACAAGTAAGGATGCGTTGTAGTGGAGAAAGAAGTACCCAATAGCTGTCACTTATACA
>JAIMBL010000131.1 GCA_023511615.1 Leptolyngbyaceae cyanobacterium HOT.MB2.61 | reverse complement strand
GCACTTTAGCAGACTTGATCCCGCTTGAAAACTAGGCACAGTAAACCTTTGCTGCTTTTTTCAGCAAGCCCTAACTAGTGTTTCGCCAGGAAAATTTTGGCGGGTCGCAGACCCTCAAAATTTAACCCCCCTCAACTTCCTGGGTACTCGCTAATCGTCAAATTCAATTTGACAGAGTACTAGGCAGCATTTTTCCAGGTAAGGACTTAATTGGGTTCGAGCTCTGACTTGGAGAGCTTTCGCTTGCTTTTCACTGAGCCTGATTGCTCCAAGGATGCCTTTGGGTTGCCGATGTCGCGCAACACTCAGGCGATTGGAGGCCTACACTGGAGGAACAGTGTCGCGCTCACCCCAATGGAGATAAATATGGAATCAGCAGCTTACCAGGTTAATGCCTTTTGGGATGAAGAGGCGGCAGCCTAGGTTGCCACCAGTGATAATGTGCCAGGATTGGCGACAGAAGCCAACATTATCGAGGTATTATCGAGGCACTGAGTCAAAAATTGCGGGATATCGTTCCTGACCTATGAGCAATCATGTCATTTCTGCTGATTACACAGGGGCGATCGCCATTCAACTAACCAGCCATCGTCAAGAATTAATCGAGGTTACCTCGTAGATGGCGACATTCCTGACCCCAGCCCTTAAGAAATTACTTTCCAAACCAGCACCAGCTCAGGCCATCTAAGAGCTCAGGTGCGATCAAGTCTAAGCAACTTGGCAGTACTTATAAAAGTGGAACTGACGTAAAAGTGGAGCTGACGGGAGTCGAACCCGTGTCCGTCCTGGGTATTAGTACACCGCTCATTCACAGGTTTAGCTTCTCTTACCCTCGAAGCAGGAACCGTCCCTTGTCCCGGACGGTGGGATGCTCTGGTGAGGCCTTAGCCAGATACCGACCAGAGACGGTGGTCTGGCGCATCCGTTGGGGGTTGGTCTGTCATCCTTAACGGAGTCAGATCACAGACGCTCGAACCAAATTAGAGGTTATTAGGCAACTGCAACAGCAGATTGCTTACGAGCAAAAGGAACGATGTTGTTTGCATCTATTTTTTTGAGCCTGTATTTACGAGAGGTACTCACTCTCGACCTGCATCACGGGGTATCGTTCGCCAAAACGTCGAAACCGGTACAGCCCCATGGGTTCTTTTATTATAACGCCGGGGTGCTGGGAAGGGTTAGATGGGTGGATAGGTTTTCACCTCGGATCAAGTGCCTGTCCGGTTTTGTTATCAAATAGATGAATCTTATTGGGTGCCAGGGAGAGCCAGAGTTGGTCGCCGATACGGACGGGGTGATCGCTCTCAACGCGGGCTTGCAATGAAGGGGAGGTGGCATTGGCCCCAACCAGCCGAACAAACAAATAGGTTTCGCTGCCTAGCGCTTCGACCAACTCTACCTGAACAGGCAGGTTCTTGGGAGCAGGTGGACTGATACTGAGGTGTTCTGGGCGAATGCCGAGAGTTAGTGTCTGCCCATCGTAACGCTGGAGAGATGCGGCCCAGGTTTCGGGTAGGGTGAGGCGAAATTGGGGATGGGTAATCAGCAGGGGAGCCTTGAACTGGACTGGCAGAAAGTTCATGGGTGGGGAACCAATGAACTCGGCGACAAACCGATTGGCTGGACGGTTGTATAGTTCCAGTGGAGAAGCGATTTGCTGAATCTGCCCGGCGTTCATGACGGCAATGCGATCGCCCATCGTCATGGCTTCCGTCTGGTCATGGGTGACGTAGATGGTGGTGGTTCCCAGTTGCCGCTGAAGTTTGACGATTTGCGATCGCGTTTCTGCCCGCAGTTTGGCATCCAGGTTAGACAGGGGCTCATCCATCAAAAACACCTGAGGATAGCGAGCCATCGCTCGTCCCAGGGCTACCCGCTGTTTCTGTCCTCCCGAAAGCTCTTTGGGCAGTCGGTTCAAAAACGGTTCTATCTGAAGAATTCGAGCGACCTCTCGCACCCGCTGCTCAATCATCTTCTCTCGTTCTGACTGGTACCGCAGTCCCTTTGGCAATTTGCGAGTAGAGAAAATCAGCAGATTTTCAGCCCAGAGGGGCAGTGAGGGGGAGTTGTAAGTTGTGAGTTGTGAGTTTTGAATGAGATCCGGATCTTGCTGTCTGTCGCCTGTTGCCTGTTGCCTGTCGTTTGTTTTCTGCCTCCCTTTCATCGTTCTCCGCAGCCCAAAGGCCAGGTTATCGTACACGCTCATATGGGGATAGAGCGCATAGTTTTGAAACACCATGGCGATGTCACGCTCTTTAGGTGGCAGGTCATTAATCAGGCGATCGCCCACATAAATGTTGCCCCCCGTGAGTTCTTCCAACCCTGCAATTAAGCGCAACAGAGTACTTTTTCCGCAACCAGAGGGACCTACCAGCACCATAAACTCCCCATCCTGAATCGTGAGGTTAATGGCGCGTAATACAGCCGTAGGATGGGAACCAGAAGAGATACCAGCTCGGTTCTCGTCCGGCTCCCGACTTCCACGCTGAAAACTTTTGTAGACGTTTTCTAAAATGACCTGTGCCACGGCAATTAATTTGACTCTACTGGAAGGAGAAAGGGGCTAAGGGAGTTGTCAGTTGTTAGAAGAAGTGAGGGGTCAGGAGCCAGAGGTCGGGAGGTAGAGACTAGTACTCTGTCAAATCAAATTTGAAGGGTAGCGAATGCCCAGGGAGTTGATGGAGGTTGAATTTTGAGGGTCTGCGACCCGTCAAAATTTCCCTGACGGAACACTAGGGACTGGGGGCCATGGGCCAGGGATCTGGTATTGGGATAACTCAATACTCAACACTCATCCACCCATCCACCCATCTATACTGCGTCAGCCTATAGATCTTGGTTTAGGAGGGGTGTGGAGGCGTTGCCTCCAGCCAGGGGTTCCCCCCCTGCACCCGGTTTGAAAATCAAAATCTATGCCCTGGCAAAGTATATCTCTTCCCCCTTATTGCCTGTAGCCTGTCGTCCGTCACCTGTCGTCTGTCGCCTTCATCTGAATTCAAAACTCACCCACCCCTCTCCCCTCTCCTCTCTCTAACAACTAACAACCAACAACTAACAACTGACCATCAGATGATTAGCTTACTACTGTTTCTCTAAATCGGGGGACTGTAAGGTTAACAATCATTCCAAATTAGAGCCATCTGGTAGTGCCGCTGCCTAAGATAGGGGTGTTTTGGCTAGATTCTCTCTGAATGCTGTCAATTTATTGGTGCTGTTTTGCCATCGGTGGGGTGTTTGTCCTGCTTGCAGTTGTGGGTGGGCTGGATGGGGCCGATTACGATATTCATTTTGATACTGATTCTGACACGTCGATTGACGCGGATGTTGAACTGACCGATCCGGGCGATCGCGAAAACTCAAATCGCTTGCTCCTTAGACCCCAGCGGTCAGGTGTCTGGCCATTTCTCATTGGTATTCTCAAAAGCCTCAAGTTCTGGACGTTCGGTCTTTGCTTCTTTGGTCTGACGGGGTTGGTGCTATCTCAATTTTCCCTGCCAGGGGGGCTGGTGGCGATCGCTGCTACTGGAATGGGCATTCTTTGCGGAGCGTTGATTTCAGGAATTCTTCAGGCACTCCGACAACAACAGGTCAATAGCCTGGTGCGGGCCAATGATCTGGTAGGGTTGACCGGAACAGTTGAGCTTCCGTTTGATGCGACGAGTCGAGGCAAAGTGCGGCTCCTGGTGAAGGGTACAATGGCAAATTTTACTGCCTACACCGATGAGACAAAGGAGTTCAGTATGGGTGAGCAGGTACTGGTGGTTGGCACAGAGCACAATCGCCTTTGGGTTGTCTCGGCGAATAGTCTCGATCAAGCCTCAGAGGTTTCCAGAGAAAACTAACTCCAATGTCTGAAGGAAGAGCGTGAGTTATGAGGCTCGTTCAATAGAAATTTCCTCAAGTTCCTCGATATCAATTCATCATGAATAACTCAACGACCAAAATAGAACCCAAGTTTATTAGCCGACTCGAACAGGATGGCGTGGTGGTTCAGGTAGCCCAGGTGAGTGCTGAGCCCTATCCTCCCGTCCAAAAAATGGATGGGGGGTCGTTTGCCGCTGCCCTGCCCTTTGCCCTCACCTTCTTTGGGTTGGTGTTACTCATCTGGTTTGTGAATAGCTTCATGCAGATTTGTAACCCGAATGAAATTATGATTTTATCGGGACGCAAACACCGGACGAAGGATGGTCATGAGGTGGGGTATCGCGTCATTTTTGGCGGACGCACGATTGTGATTCCCATCCTGGAAACGGTGGAGCGGATGGATTTGACCACGATGCCTGTCCCAGTAGAGGTCAAAAACGCCTATTCCAAAGGCGGTACGCCGCTGCATATTCAGGCGATCACGAATGTCAAAATCTCCAGTGATCCAGAAATTGTAGGCAATGCGATTGAACGATTTTTAGGGCGCGATCGCTCCGAGATTGCCGCCGTGGCACGGGAAACCCTGGAAGGCAACCTGCGCGGGGTCGTGGCGCTCCTCACGCCGGAACAGGTCAACGAAGACCGTCTCCAGTTTGCCGAACGCATCGCCCAGGATGTCTCCCGTGACTTGGCCAAGCTCGGTTTGCAACTGGATACCCTCAAAATTCAAAGCGTCACGGACGATATGGACTACCTCCGCTCCATCGGGCGGAAGCGCATCGCCCAGATCGTGCGGGATGCCGAAATTGCCGAAGCTGAGGCCCTGAGCCAGGCCGAAAAAATTGTGTCTGAGTGCCAGCAACAGGCGGAGGTGGCAAAGTCCCAGGCGCTGGCCATCATTCAGCAAAAGCAGAACGAACTCCGCAAAATCAAAGCCGAACTGGAACAGCAGGCCCGTTCAGAAGAGGAACGCACTATCGCTGCTGAAAAAGAAGCCAGAGCCAAAGCCGAACAACAACTCCAAACCGTGCGGGCAGAACTGGAACGCCTGCGCCTGGAAGCAGACAAGGTGTTGCCCGCCGAGGCCGACAAACAGGCAAAAACCCTTCAAGCAAGGGGATCGGCGGCAGTCCTGGCGGAAAATGCTAAAGCCGCTGCGATGGTGAACGACATGCTCTCCAAAGTCTGGCAAAAGACAGGGGTGGATGCTTCGGAACTGTTTTTGATTCAGCAAATTGAGATGGTGCTTCAGGAAGCGGCGAAAATTCCCAAACGCATGAATTTAGAGCGGGTGAATGTCATTGACAACGGCAATGGCAAATCGCTGACCACGTTGGTCAACGTCTATCCCGAAATTGTTCGCCAGTTTTTGCAACACGTGGATCAAACTCTGGGGATTGATGTAGCGGCAACCCTGAACCGTCGCAACGGGCAGCAAGACCATCATTCCTAATATCTACAAGCATTGTTTTGGAGGCGTTATGATTGAGGCGATCGCGGCCTTATTAGCCATTTTGGGAGTGGGCACTGGTGCAGGTATTTTTGTCATCCGCAATCTGTACTACATCTGTCAGCCCAATGAGATTTTGATTTTTGCTGGGAGTTCGCGCGAACTGGCAGATGGTCGCCGGGTGGGCTACCGCCTGGTGAAAGGAGGCAGTAGCGTCCGCATTCCGTTACTGGAACGGGCATTGCGCATGGATTTAAGCAACATGATTATCAACCTGAAGGTAGCGAATGCCTACTCAAAGGGCGGCATCCCCCTGACGGTTGAAGGGGTGGCCAACATCAAAATTGCCGGGGAAGAACCAGCCATTCACAATGCGATCGAACGTCTGCTCGGCAAGAGCCGTCAGGAAATTGAACAGATGGCCAAAGAAACCCTGGAGGGCAATCTCCGGGGTGTGCTCGCCAGCCTGACGCCAGAACAGGTCAATGAAGACAAAATTGCCTTTGCCAAAAGCCTGCTGGATGAAGCGGAAGACGATCTGGAAAAGCTGGGCTTAGTGCTGGACACCCTCCAGATCCAGAACATTTCCGATGATGTTCGTTATCTCGATTCCATTGGGCGCAAGCAGCAAGCTGATTTGCTGAGAGACGCCCGCATTGCTGAAGCCAAAGCCAAAGCTGAATCTGCCATCCAAACCGCAGAAAACCAGAAGATTACTGAACTTAGCCGCCTCGATCGGGATATCGGCATTTCCCGGGCCGAGGCCGATCGCCGCATCAAAGATGCCATGACGAAACGAGATGCTGTCGTTGCCGAAGCGATCGCCGAAATCGCTGCTGAACTGGCCCGTATTCAGGCCGAAGTACCCGTTCAGCAGGAACGGATTAAACAGGTTGAGCAACAACTTCAGGCTGATGTTATCGCCCCCGCAGAAGCGGACTGTAAGCAAGCGATCGCCCGCGCCCAGGGAAGTGCAGCCCGCATCATTGAAGACGGCAAAGCTCGCGCTGAAGGGACTCTGCGCCTGGCGGAATCCTGGAAAACTGCCGGTGCCAATGCCCGCGACATCTTCCTGCTGCAACGCCTAGAAACCCTGCTGCGGACCCTCACCTCCGCCGTCCCTGATATCACCGTTCACAATGTCACCGTGGTCGATGCTAGCCAGGGGAACACTGCTACCAAAGCTGCCAGTTTCATTGAGCAGTTGAAGCAAACCACGGGCATTAATTTGGCGGAGGCTATCCAGAACTTGTCGGATTCTTCATACAAATCACTGCCGCAGAATCTGGATAAGCAGCCGGAAGATACCCCTGGCTAGATGAAAGGCATAATTATCCGGGCAGAACGCAGTCTCGATCCGGACAGACCTGTCCGCTATTGGGAACTGATGGAAAGTCAGCAGGTCCGGTGCATCTGCTTGGATGAACTGAGTGCAGCGAAACCCAATTCCTTGGGATGACAAACGTCGCCCGACTGACTGGCTCATAAATGACCGAAAACAGTTGAACCATCAGTGCTTCAGGGAGAGTAGCTGATGGTAACGCTCAACCAGTTGTTCACGAACCTGGCTAATGTCAACGCTAAAGAAGATCATGATTCAGATTCTAAATGGTCTTCGGTAATATCCTCCGACGGTTTGATTGAATCATCGACGATCATCGTAACCGTGACAATCTTTTCATCCAGGCTAAGTTGAAACAGGCGATCGCCCCTGCCATCTTTATTTTCCAGAGGGGCGGAATCCACCTCCATCCGGCTCATGCGGCTGGCACTGGTCAGCACCACCACTTCGCTGCTTGCTGAGGCATTGATCACGCCAGCCAGGGTGTCGGTCTTAGTTGCGAACCGAATTTGGGTACCCAGTTCGCCTGCACCGGAAAGCCGCAGTTCCTCAACGGGTAGCCGTTTGACGTAGCCTTCTGCGGTAATCAGCAGGAGTTCTTCATCCTCAAATACGGTGACGCATCCCACTAATCGATCCTGTTTGCGGAGTCGCATTCCCCGGTTGCCCTGGGCGGTACGGCTCATCAC
Source organism: Leptolyngbyaceae cyanobacterium HOT.MB2.61 (assembly GCA_023511615.1). Classification (GTDB taxonomy): domain Bacteria; phylum Cyanobacteriota; class Cyanobacteriia; order Leptolyngbyales; family Leptolyngbyaceae; genus Leptothermofonsia. The sequence goes on along the minus strand of JAIMBL010000131.1, from coordinate 7,625 downwards.
AGGGAGGCTGTCGTCGTTCATTTCCAGTCGTAATAACCGCCCACCGGAACTGGCTAGGACGACTTGTTCATCCGGTTCCACCAGTTTGGCGTAAACCAGTTGATCCTCATCCTTAAACTTGATGACAATAAGACCACGCCCTGTCAGGTCGGCAAACTCGGTCAGGGGAAGGCGTTTCACCCGTCCTTCGGCGGTCACCAGCAGCAGATGAGTCTCTTCCAGGGAGTCGGGCAGGATAAAACTGCTGACAATTCCGTTGCGATCGCCCTGGGCTGAAGGTGGCAATAGGGTTAACAGCGGAACACCCCTGGCATTTCGTCCAGTGGCCTGCGGAATGTCGCTAATGGTGATGGGAAATGCTTTTCCAGTCCGGGTCAGCACCACCAGTGTCTTGCCTGTGGTAGTAAACAGAGTTTGCTCAACAAAATCATCCCCTTCCTCCAATACGAGGGTGGGCTTTTCTGCCATGCGGCTGCGGCTACGCTGGTAGGTTTTTGGGGCCACTCGCCGGATGTATCCCCGTTGAGTAATTTCCAGGACCACTTCCTGAGCCTCTTCTTCAAAGAGGGAGTGCTGAGAGCTGAGGGTTGAGGAATCTTCTGGCTCCTGACTTCTGGCTCCTGACTCCTTCCCATTGCCATTGGCCTGCCCGTTAACGGCGATGATCCGTGTCCTTCGCTCATCGCCGTATTTCTTCTTCAATCCTCGCAGATCTTTTTTGAGGGCTTTCAGCAGCTCGCGGCGATCGCCCAGCAATTTCTGCAATTCTTCTACACGGGTTTCCAGTGCATCAAACTCCTGTTGCAGGCTCTCCTGCTCGGTTGCCATCAGGCGGCGCAGAGGCATGGCCAGGATGGCATCGGACTGGCGATCGCTGAACTCAAACTCCTCCCGAAAGGTTTGCTTGGCTGTGCTGCCATCGGGGGCATTGCGGAGGATTTCAATCACATCGTCCAGGTTTTCCAGGGCAGTCAGCAGGCCATCCAGAATTTCCAGCCGATTTTCAGCCTTTTCCAGTTCGTGGCGGTAACGGCGGCTGAGGGTTTCTTCCCGAAAGTTGAGAAAGCTTTGCAGCAGATCCCGCAGGGGCAACTGGCGGGGCTGACCATTATCCAGGGCCAGCATGATGACGCCAAAGTTGGTCTGAAGGGCTGTTTGACGATAGAGAAAGTTGAGGATCTTTTGGGGATTGGCTTCCCGGCGCAGTTCAATCACCACTCGAATGCCTTCGCGATCGCTCTCATCGCGAATGTCCGAAATCCCATCCACTTTGCCCTGGGAAACCAGATCCGCCACTTTTTCAATCCAGCCAGCTTTGTTGACCTGGTAGGGCAACTCAGTTACCACAATGGCTGGACGGCGGTGCTTTCCGCGTCCGGTCTGAATTTCCTCAATCTGAGCCACTCCCCGAATCGGGATACTGCCCCGGCCTGTTGTATAGGCCTCCCGGATACCATCGATTCCCACAATCTCGCCTCCGGTGGGAAAGTCTGGTCCAGGAATGAGTTCAAACAGTTTCTCATCCGGCAAGTTGGGGGAGTCGATTAGCGCAATTAAACCATCAACTACTTCGTTCAGGTTGTGGGGCGGAATATTCGTCGCCATCCCCACCGCAATGCCCGAACTCCCATTTAGCAGCAGAAAGGGCAATTGAGCTGGTAAAACAATAGGTTCTTGCTGGGAATTGTCAAAGTTGCCAATGAAATCAACGGTGGCGTCGCCGATTTCACTCAACATGCCCTCGTGACTGATGGCGGCCAGTCGGGTCTCGGTATAGCGCATAGCCGCTGGAGGGTCGTCATCCATGGAGCCAAAGTTACCGTGCCCTGCCAGCAGCGGATAACGGCTGGAAAAGTCCTGCACCATGCGTACCAGGGCATCGTACACAGCCTGGTCCCCGTGGGGGTGGTATTTACCCAGCACATCCCCCACAACACGGGCGCACTTACGGTAGGGGCGGTCTGGGGTTAAACCCAACTCGTGCATGGCATAGAGAATTCGCCGATGCACAGGTTTCAGCCCATCACGAACGTCAGGCAATGCTCGCCCGACGATTACACTCATGGCATATTCAAGGTAGGACTGTTGCATCTCGGTATGCAGGGCGGTGGTGATCACCTGTCCCGCTGAGAGCATGTTTAACTGTCTAGCCATGAGTGTCGTTCCTTATTCCTGAATTCACAAAGCCTGGTGTATTTTGAGTCTGGCACGATTAGCATAGTGGCATCCCCCTGCCGGTTATTGCCTGATTTCGCTGTAGAATCTCGTCAGCCGTTTGATACATCATGCTGGGTCACGTTGCAAGGAAGGCAGTATGAAAACCGTTTTGATTGTGGAAGACGATGTCGTCAATGCACGGGTTTTTTCCAAGATTCTGACCAAACGTGGTGGTCTGGCAGTTAAGCATACTGAAAACGTGGAAGAAGTTATACAGATTGCCAAGGCGAGGGAAGCCGACGTGATTTTGATGGATGTGTCGCTGGCTCGTAGCGTCTACCAGGGTAAACCTGTGGATGGTATCAAAATTACCCAGATGCTGAAGGAAGACCCCAAAACGGCGAATCTTCCTATCATTCTGGTGACGGCCCATGCGATGGAGGGCGATCGCGAGAGCTTTCTGAGGCAAAGTGGTGCCGATGGCTATATCTCTAAACCGGTGGTTGACCATCAAGCATTTGTAGACCAGATCATGGCACTCCTGCCAGAAACCTAGTAGACGAGACAGTAGATTTTGCAACGTTTGCCTCACTCGAACGAAAATTGCGATTGCCATAAAGTCACGATAGGGCGTCAGTAGTAGCGGCTTTGATTCCCAGACTACCGCACAGGAATTGAATCCGTGCACCGGAGACAGTGTGTGATTGAAAAGTGTGTGATTGAAATCTGTTGGGCTTTTCTATTACTTATTAAGTTACTTATTAAGTACATTAGTACTATTTTCGCAGAAATTCTCAGCATTCCCGCGATTTTCAGCAAAATCTCTTCATAACGTGTATCGTCCTTAACCTGCCGCTACTATTAAAGTTAAGTATTTTTGTACTGAGCTATGTTTCGGGGGGTGGGGAATGAAAGGGCTGGGTAGCCAGGGTATGGCCATTGCCTTGTTAATCCTGGCAGCCTCCGTAGGCAGCTATGTATCAGCCCTTGCGCTGCTGAATGCCAGAGCATCTGCTTCTCGCCCGGTGCAGCCAAAGGCCACTGTCCCATTGCCTGCGGGTTCTCTGGTTGAGGTTGCGACTGGCCCAGACTGTCGGCGGGTGATTGGGGGTAGGTATCCTCTCTTCACCAGTGCAGATAGCTACGGTGAAGAAATCCGCTATCTCTACGAAGGGCAAAGAGTGAGACTGATTCAGGGCTCAGCAACACGGGGACCGGATGGTGAATTGTATGTTCAAGTTGCCGTTCCCTATGGGGTGAACAATCCCGATATTGGCTTTATGCCCGCCCGCGCTCGTAGTGCCGTTGATGGAGATTTAAGACCAACCCTGGGACTCTGTGTACCGGGCTATTGGGGAGATGGATCGGGCGATGATGGGGAATGGGGCGATCGCTACCCACCCAATGACGACGATTACTGGAGCGGTGGGTACCCGCCTCCCAATGGAGAGTATCCGGATGGCGGCTATCCCCTCGATGATGGGTATCCAGATGGTGGTACCTACCCGGATAATGGGGGAATTAGCGATGCCGATACTGGAGATCAGGACTATGGGGGAGACGCCGTGGAAGCGGCCTGGTGACGATTAGACCTTTGGATTAACTGTCCCTCCAGGCACCGCAGGCTTCGCCGGAGGCGCAGGTTCTCCAGTAGATGGAGCGGCAACTGGAGGAACCGGAGAGGGAGAAGTCGTTGGGCTGGTTCTGGCCCGCCGCAGGCGTTCATAAAAGTCGCTGGCGGTTGGTTTCTTGACGGGTTTGGAAGTGTCAGGTGACGGTTTGGTATTTTCAGGCACCTTGCTTTCTGGCTGGGCAACCTCTGATTTTGGAGCAGGAGAACGGTTCGGAGCCGGTGTGGGGGAAACGGATGGTTGCGGTTTAGGAGCCTGGGGTGCCGCAGGAGTGGGTCTGGCCGGGACGATCGCCTTTGCCGGAGCCGGAGTAGGCGATGGCGCGATCGGGCTGGGGGATGGATGTGGTCGCTCTAACCGTTGCGGAATTGATTTGGGTGTTGGCGGTGTAGGCAATTGGGGGGAGGGCTGAACTGCCCTGGCAGGAGGTTCACGCCTGCCAGGGGGGCCACTGGGGCTAGGGGAGGGTTCCGGCGGTTTCGGAGAGGGTGGTTTCGAAGGGGCGATCGATCCGGATGAAGGTTGAGGTTTGCGCTCTTTGATCGAGGTTGTATCAGATGGTGGGGGGCTTTGAGTGGGCACTGGCGACGGCTTAGGAGACTCTGTTGCTCTGGGTGGAATTTGGGTGGTTTTTTCTTCTTCGGTGGGGGTTCGACTGGGGGATGGCACTGCTGGGCTGGGAACCGGACGCCCAGGCTTGGGTGAAGGAGCTACCGCTTTAGGTAAAGGCCGGAATCGATTCAGAAAACCCGGAAGACCGGGTGCTTCCTTGGGTTGCCTGGCCTCTGATTTGGAAGGTGGAGAAGCTTCTGGTTTGGGAGCTTCTGGTTTGGGGGCTTCTGGTTTGGGCGTTTCTGGTTTAGGAGCTTCCGGTTTAGCAACTTCTGGTTTAGGAGTCTCCAACTTCGGGGCTGCCGGTTTCTCCAAGGGTTCCTCAGTCCTGGAGGGTTCTTCTTTCCCCAGGCGAGGAGAAGGTTCTGACCTGGGACGCTCAGGTGCAGGAGATGGAGTCCTCGTCTTCGGTTTGGCAGGTGTTACAGGACTGGCGGTTGGTGTGGGAGTAGGGGTTGCTTTTACCCCAGGTGTTGCTTTTGCTCGGGGGGATGGGGTGGAGCTGGGAGCAGGTTGAACAGGTGGAACCACTGGAATTGGGCTGGGAGATGCTTCTAGAGCAGGTTTGGGAGAAGGGCTGGGGCTGGGAACTGGGGCAATGGCAGGTTCTTCAGGCACGTAATTGGGGTCTACCATACTACGGGCTTCTGCCGCAGAAAGCTCTCCCCGCACCAGCCGCGAAAGAGCATCCTGACCATTGGGCTCGTAGGTAATGACTCGTGCAGTATTATTAAATACGTTGTTAACTGGATTGCCATTCTCGTCAAGGAATTCTAGCTGGACCCAGTTCTTGCCAGGCTTGAAGCCTTTCAGGTAAATCGGTTGCCACTGGTCCAAAATAAAGCTTTCTCCGTTAATCGTGCAGCGAATACGCCAATCCACGATGTCATCCTTACTGCTCTCTTGAGCGATCAGATGCAAAGGAGCATTCGTCAAATAAAAGTCAAGCATAATCGGTTCTGCCCCATAGGTGCCTTGAGGACGACTGTAGGTCAGTAAGGGCAGATCGGGATTGGGGCTATTCTCTCCAGTTTTCGTGAAGACGTGGAAGCTGACCTGAGTGTAGGCTCCTTCATTTTTGAAGCTTTCGTGCCAGGGACGGGATGCAAATGCTCGAATGGTGTGGGTACCGGGCTCAAGTTGATCAAATACCAGCGGTTTGCTGAGGTCATAAACTGCTTGATAGGTGCGATTGTCCAACAAAACATGGAGGTGGGGACCTAATCCCAGCTTCTCGCTCTTAAAGATGGGCAGATCTCTCACCTGGAAGCGAACGGAAACGCTATTGTCCGACAAAACCTCATTGGGCTTTGGACTGAGAATAGTTACCTGAGGCTGGTAATTTTCCAGGAATTTGCGCAAATCCTGGATGGCAGATGGAGGAGGAGTTTCTGCTAAAGTCCCGGCGACTTTACCTGTGAATTTTGATTTTTCGGTTTTCGGCAATTTTGCCTTCCCTGCGGCCAGGGCACCTGGAGTGCCTGCCGAACTCAATACCAACAGGGCTACCAGCAATAGGGCAAACAAAATTTTGAGCAGCGATCGCCCACGATTCATCCCAAGCACCAAACAACTCCTAACTTTTGTTGCGTCCGCCATAGGGAACTATAGCGGAATCGATCCCCTGACAATTCATAATTTTTAGATCGCTGGTCGGTGAATTTGCTCCCACAGAAGCAGGGTGGGGGCGGGAGGTTTTTTCCCTGGCCTCTGGCTCAATCGCCTACGCGCCCAAATATAGCTCTACGCAGGTGCGTTAGGACATTGGAATTAGAGAGGGAGTGGGGGCTTCGCCCCCAGCCAGGGGTTCCACCCCTGCACCCCGTCCTAACTATAATGACTACCGCTATAGCGTTTCTCAACGCCAGAATTCATCCAGATTCATCCGGTCAACTTCCTGCTGAAGCTCCTTAAAATAGCCACTTTGCACAACCTGAGCCACTTCTTGCTCTCGTCGTCGCTGATCGATTTCAATTTTCAGGTCGGCGATCTGCTGCTTCAGTTGAGTTTCCCGTTGCTTTACTTCACTGGCCATTTGCTGGAAGACACGTGCTAACTGCCCTAACTCATCATCCCGTAGGGCAACCTCCGCTAAACTTTCGGGCTGAAAACTGCCCTGTTCCACTTCCGCAGCCGCCGTGGTGACCTGGCTTGCCTGTTGAATGTATTGCTGCATTTGTTGATTGGCTTGCAACAACTCCTTTTCTGCCTGCTTGCGTTCACTCATTGCTTGGCAAATCTGGGCAAACATGTGCTGAAAAGCTGTGATCACCTCCCCTAACTCGTCCTGTCGTTTAATGGCACTTGAGTCAAAATTTGGCGTTAACTGATCATGGTGAACGGCTTCCCCTGCCCGTGCCAGGTCACGTCGCAGAGTCAGGATAGGAGTAATCACCAGAGGACCTAGAGTAATCAGCATCACCAGGGTCACAAATGCCGAGATAATAAAAACCAGCCCCAGAATGCGAAGAATATAGGCATAGATCTCGCTGCGCATAATCTCTGCATTGTGCCGGATTACAACGGCATGCTCTCCATCTGTCTGAGGCGTTTTCCATGCAACTTCGTAGCGATCGCCCCCCTGCCCCAGAAGGTAAATTCGGCTTTCCTTCTGGGCTTCACCAAATGTCATCACAGGTGGCTCTCCAAAGGTTCCCACCAGATTTCCATCCGGTTTGTAAACTGCACCGCCCACAATCATTCGGAGCATAGGGTTGGTATAGAGTTGCCTGGTATGCTCCAGTAATTCTGCTCCTGTTGCCTCTGGATAGGTCGCAAAAATCCAGATCATTTTGCCGGAAGACACCTCTGCTATCCGGGCCAGCACTTCCTGTTTTCGCCGCTCCACAGAGGGGACCAGCAAGATCGTCTCGATCACGGCAATACTGAGAAAAATCCAGAAAACAATCTGAAGCGATAAACGACTCTGAAAGAGGCGCAGAAAGTCATAAAACCGGGAAAGTAGCCTTTTCATGCGAGCCTGCACATATGATCCAAAAAGTGTCAAAGAATACGAATTACTAAAAATTATTAATTCTTAAATCTGGTTAAAAAATGTCGTGAAGATCACAAATACTGTCAGCATTTACTCATAGAAATTCTCAGCAAAAAAGATAGACATTTATCAATCATCGAAGATGAAAAGCGCTTCAGTAGAGTCGATCAATAGGTATTTTCTATTGTTTCGTTTTATAACTGTAATGCAAACACCTCTTGACTTTTAGC
>JAIMBL010000130.1 GCA_023511615.1 Leptolyngbyaceae cyanobacterium HOT.MB2.61 | reverse complement strand
GGGGTGCAGGAGTTCCACCCCTGCTTGGGGGGAAGCCCCCACACCCCCTTGTTCATAACCTATTTGTGAACGCTATAATTCCCAAACAGGTAGTCCTTGTAAAGGTTCTTAACAGATTGAGCGCGATAAGGTTACGTTTACTCATTTCTATCCTTTCGTCTATGGCTTCTATCCTTACTGTTGATTCAGACTGTTGATTCAGAGGCAGTGCATTTATGCGCTTATCAGAGAGTTTTTCAGATCTGGGGCTGGACTGGTCAGAGCGCTATCAATTCCGGGCATTAGAGCCCTATACCGATTCACTCGGTTTTTTCAAAACCATTCCACCAGAGCGGGTGGGGTTAAATGGCGAGTATGACCACAGCGGTCTGGCTAAGCGAGTTGTTCAAGCATTGAGCCAGGAGTTTGAGCCCCAATACCTGGAATACTTACAGGTTACACAGCGGGGGGCCGTGGTTGTTTTCAGAGGACAGGTTCGCAACCGTCAGGTGCTTACTCGGATGGTAAAGATTGCCAGGACTGTGGATGGCACATTAAATGTTGAAACCTACGGAGTTCAATTGGCAGAGATTTGACGTTTAACATTCTAGCTGAGCGGCTGCAAATAGGGTTTGTCAATTTTTTGTGACAATCCTGGAAAGGGGGGCGAGGGTCAGGGTTTCAAGGAGTCAGAGCCCCGTTTCTAGAACACCCTCCTACTCTCGTTCGTAAAACCGCACAACTTCTCGATAACTTCTCGATTAAAAAAACGATACCTTCACCGAGAGACTGAGCCACTCAACTAACGTTTAACTAACAGTGAACTGAGGGCAGGATTTCAAACTCGATTCCAAAGCGTTCTAGCAAATTGCAAGTATCGTGATCAAAGAGATTGGTGTCGCTGAGTTCAAGGTTGTAAAAGTCAACGCTGGCATGCTCAAAGTAGGGACCCGCATGCCAGGTGCCCACCTCTAGCTTAATGAAACAGTTGCCGGGGATTCGAAAGGCAGTAATCGTTTCCCCATCGGGGCAGGGTGCACTAGAAGCGGAGGCAACGCCTATTAGCCAGTCCTTACCTTCCAGGGAGCCAAGGCATTGGGTACAGCGCAGGTGACGGGTGATCTTGTGAAATCTTCGCCCGCGATCGCGTAACCGCATGATGTAGAAGCGGGGAGTACCATTCTGCAATTGCAGTTGGGCATCTGCAGGACCATAGGGCGCGCCATCTTCGGAGGCAAAGATGACCTGTCCAAATGGCTCAAACAACTCTGGGGTTATTTCAAGCGCAGGGACTTGTTTCAAAACATGGGTTTCCATAGTTGTTAGTTGTTGGTTATTGGTTGTTAAAGAGATGGCAGGCGGCAGGGGACAGGCAGCAGGCGACAGGCAGAACTCACTCAAACCTCATCTAAGTGAGGTGTAAGGTGAAAACTCAAAACTCGCAACTTTCCGTAGTGCCCAAATCATAATGATTTTTGAGTGGTTAATGATGGTGGCTAGCGCCACTCATCATTATCTTGTTAGGTCTACCCCAGATCCTTTCTTATCGTGTGCCAAAGAGGCGATCGCCCGCATCTCCCAGGCCAGGGATGATATAGCCGTGTTCATCTCTTATCGTGTGCCAAAGAGGCGATCGCCCGCATCTCCCAGGCCGGGGATGATATAGCCGTGTTCATCCAGTCCTTCGTCGATCGCGGCAGTGTAGATGGGGACATCGGGATGCTGTTCATGAAAGTTGGTGATGCCTTCTGGAGCGGCAAGCAGGCAAATCAGTTTGAGCGATTTGGGTCTGGTTTCTTTCAACCGTTGAACCGCAGCAACCGCAGAGTTCCCGGTTGCCACCATGGGGTCAACTACTAGCATGTCCCGCTCTTCAGTGTCGTGGGGCATTTTGAAGTAATACTCAACCGGAATCAGCGTTGTAGGGTCGCGGTATAGGCCAATATGCCCTACCCTGGCAGAGGGCATCAGTTGCAGCATTCCATCGAGAATTCCCTGCCCTGCTCGCATAATCGGTACGATCACCAGCTTCTTTTCCGGTGCGAGGATGGGGGCATGCATACTCGCGAGCGGAGTTTTGATTGGTTCATGCTTGATGGGCAAATCTCGTGTCACTTCATAGGCCAGCAACATGCTGATCTCGGTCAGGAGCGATCGAAATTTTGCTGTACTCGTCTCTGCCCGACGCATCAATGTCAGTTTGTGCTGAACAAGAGGGTGATTAATCACAATGACCTTATCAGTCATGAATGGCTCCTTTAGGGAAGGTACTTTTGTACAACATTCCAGCCTGTTAAAGAAACCCAAATAAACGCAATACAAAGAATGGCATTGGTACCAATGTGGAGCCACCGTGCCCAGGGACGCTCTCCACTAATTTGAACTGCGCTCCAGGCAGACAGAAATACCAGATCAACGACTGCCAACCCCGCCAGGAGATGGGGTGAGTGCCCCAGGCTGCCGTAGTGCCCTACAGTCCCTACAATGCCAATCCCCAGCAGCAGCAGCACTAACCCAATCATGATAATCCCAGTGATGGAGTGAAAAGGTCGCATCCAATAGGGACGGGGCTCTTGCTTTTGACGACAAAAAAACATCCACCCACCCGAAGTGGCGAGCAGAAGGTAGGCAAAGATTGCAAATCCCATTGACCAGGCCGCAATTTTCCAGAGCCAGAGAAAGGAAGGAAGATCCATGATTTAGCCCTCTTCGTATTTGAATGCGGCTTTTTCAGCAACAAGGGTCAAGTAATTGGAGGTAGCACGGGTAGGGGTGTAAACTCCCTTCTCCCACTCGCTAACCGTCTGCTGACGCACCCCCAATTCTCTGGCAAGTTCTGCCTGGGTCATACCCATGTGTTGTCGTAGGGCTCGAATGAGTCTACCGTCCCACTGTACCGTGCCATCGATTCGCTGGACTTTATAGACGGAGGGGGGCTTGCTGAACGTTACCTGCTCGGTTGCCAGGTCTAATTCCTGGACGGTGTAATCGGCATCTAACCAGGCTGATGCCTGGAGCCCCCCTCTTTTACGATTACTCCACCAACCCCGCTTACTCCGTGCGGAGTCTGGCAGGGGCTCTCCCAGGATCGCTTCAATTTCTGCAAAAGTTAGCACTACCTGGGGGCGATCGCTCCGTCTCAAATACTCCAACAATGGCTGATACTTACTTCCACCCTTCATCGAGAACGTTTTCCCTCCTCACCCGAAACTCATCAAACTTCACAACCGCTGATTCTGGCTCCTGAGTATCAAACCGATAGCTGCTGATGGTGCCACTGCCGGTGTCGAAGATGCTGAATACGGTGATGTTGTTACTGGCAATGTAGGGTACAGGTTGACCGCTGGCATCCTGAAGGGGAGCAATGGTTGGCACAATGGGCTCCAATCCGTATGGGTCGCCAGTGGCGGCGTACTCTTCCTTGTAGTTTAAAGGGATAGGGCGTTTGCGATCGCCCACATAAGCCCCATAGGAGTTTCCAACATTGGATGACTCCAGGTAGTGAGTCCCACTGGGGCTGACAAAGCGGTTCCAGAGGTGAGAATGGCCAAAAAAGACAAGGTGGGTTCCAGCAGCTTCTAACAATGGCACAACGTCTCGAATGATATAATCTGCCTGTTTCGGGTATTCGTAGCGAACAGCTTTAATCCTACCGTCTGTATCTCGCTCAATCACCTGCACCGGGTCAGTATAGGCGGGAACAATGTTATCTCCCAACGTGTGGGGAGGGTGGTGAAACATGACTACTCGATACTTTGCTCGTTGAAATTCGGGACGGTTGAGTTCCTGTTTCAGCCAGTTGTACTGAGGGCTACCTTCCCCTATTGGTTCAAAAATGTGCTGTCCATAGCCCCAGTTTTTAGGGGTGTTCAGATCTGCTTCCTGCTCGTGGTACCGTCCTTTTTCGTTCGCTGTGATTTCGTTCGCTGTGAGGTTGTAGGTACGCCAGATATTGGTGATGTAGAGGACAATTAACCGGACATCACCGAAGGTCAGGGCATAGTACTTCTTGCCGCCGGGAGAGTCTTCTGGAAAAGTGAAGATCTCTTCGTAGGTGTCTACGTTGAAAGAATGATTTTTCAACCAGGCGTCCTGTATCACAGGATCGTTGGTGGGATTAATCGTTTTGGAATTCTTCTCATACCACTCTTTGGCCTTTGTGAGAGGAACAGCATCGTTAAACTGAGAATGGAGGCTGGATGCAGTGGAAAACCGCCCCATCACTTCGTGGTTACCGATCGCCGCAAACAGCGGTGCCGACTGAATCAACGCCCCCCCCACATAGGTAGTTTTGACCCCATTCCGTTCCATCTCGTAGTGCGCCCGTCCCTGGAGAACTGGAAAGAAAGCATTGCCCGTGCTGGCATCAAACCATTCAGAGGCGCGATCGGGAACGTTAATCAGATCTCCTGCAAAAAACACGGCATCTACTTTCCCTACAGTTTCAACCACCTTCTGGTAATTAGCTGCAACCATGGGCTTTAGCTGGTGGTCGGACGTCAGCAAAATCTTGAGCGGCTGACCAGGTTTAGGACTGGCAGACAAAGTAAATATTTCGCTTTGAACCGCCTCTCCATCCTCGCGGGTACTGATCACCTGGTAGGGAACAGGAATTCCCGTCAGCAGTCCCGTCACTTCTGCCTCATGCCGCCAGATCAAGCGGCGCGTTAATTGAGTAACTGATGTTTCCAGGTGGGAGTCTTTGTCTTCACGGGTGCGACTGAGTAGGGTGGTTTTTGCTCCAACCTTCTGTCCCAACCCTTCTCCATAGTGAACAGTATGTTGAAGGCCCGCAAACTCGGTAAACCAAACAACCCGAACCGAATGTTTAGTCGGAAGTTGCAGAAAGGGGTCGGTGAGAAGTTGTGGAGGGACAACCATGGCAAAAACCCTGGGAATCAATCGAGATGGGAAGAGCCTGGCTATAGCCTGACAGGCCAGCACTGACACAACACTAGCCAAAAAATGACGGCGGGTTAGAAATTTACCCATCGTTAATCTAAACTCATTCTGCTGATTGGGCGCTGTTTTAGACGTGATTAACCTTCTGTAGGAACAGAACAAGGTAATATCTCTGCAAGCAGAACTCTAGCTCTAAATACCACCTGCTGATCCTATCCATTCCAGGTTAAGACTATAGCCAGGTGACTTAGAAGTGAGAATCAGCCGGGAGGTCACCTAGTTATTTGTGAAAGGTTATTTGTAAAAATAGGGGGAAACTGCACCTCCAGGCGAGGGTTCCACCCCTGCACTCCTGTACGGGCGAACTTTAGTTAGCTGAGTGCATCGGAGAGATAGTCAGCAGCGGCCTCAACCAGAGCGATCGCGTTCTCATACACCATGCGGGTGGGACCCAGCATGCCAACACTGCCCACGGGAATTGTTCCCCGCTGGTAGGTGGATGAAATCAGCGTGCAGGTACGAATCGGTTCCAGGGGATTTTCAGACCCGATCCGGATGGTCAACCGTTTTCCAGGCTTTTGAGGTTCCGACTGCTCAAAAATGAGAGGCAGTAACTGGTCCTGCTCTTCTTCCAGCAAGTGGACAATGGTTTGAATTTGATGCAATTCAGAAAATTCGGGTTGCCGCAGAACTTCTGCCAGGCCACTTACCATAATCTGGGTGGGTGCGGAGGATTGGGAACGACGCGTCACCTCTGCCCGCACTGCCCGTAAAAAGTCCGCATAGCGCTCGAATTCGCGGTCCATCTCAGTCCAGTCGAGGGTGTTTAGTTCGGCGATCGCCCTTCCCCGTAACTGGTCATTCAGAAAGTTAGAAAGAATCTGAAGTTCCCGTTCCAAAAGCTCAGGCTCAGGACCACCTTCAGAATCAGGCAGGTCCATCAGAACAGACTGGGTTTCATAGGAATCGGTCACAAAAATCAGCATAACCCGACCGGGGTCAACCGGGACGAGCTGAACATGTCGGAGATAAGTAGTGTTAGTTAAAGGCAGGGTAATCAGCGTGATGTAGCCACTGATTGTTGCCAGAATCTGAGCCGCGCCCCGCAGGAGTGCTTCTAAACTCCAGTCTTCGCGATTGAGGCGATCGGCCAGCAATTGCTCAACTTGAAAGGTCAGCTCATTAGCAGGAGTAATCAACTGATCCACGTAAATTCGATAGCCAGAGTCGGAAGGAACTCGCCCAGCAGAGGTGTGGGGTTGAAACAGCAAGCCACTCTTTTCCAGCACCGACATGGCATTGCGAATGGTTGCCGAACTAACACTCAGGTTATATTCCTTGACCAGTGCTTCTGAGCCAACTGGTTCTGCGGTTGCAATATAGTGGCGGACAGTCGCCCAGAGAACCTGCTGTTGACGACTGGTGAGATTGACTGAGTGAGACATTGGGAAAATTAAGGGATACTAACCAGATATGTAAAGCTGCCCAGATGGATTTAGGAAGCCAAAAACAAGATTGAGTTGTGTGAATTAAGATAGCAGATGCTTTATTTTTTCTTCAGTCCCTGTGTTGGTCAGTAACCAATGAGACTGAAAGATGTTTGTATAAATTTCTTGAGCAATAGCAGCCAGTCCACTAAACCGGTGAGAAGCTATATACCCTGAGTCTACTCCGGCGTAACCTCTATTGAAAAGTCATCTCGAAGAAAACAGTTCCGCTACTGCCCGCCAAGACCCCGCCAAAACGGTTCTCCTGGCTTGCCGGTGAAAGAGTAGTTTAAGCTACTCTTTCATCTAAAACCAAAATCTCTGGAATATTGATTTTATTTTGGCGATAAGGGATGCTTATCACAAACTCTCAGGAGAGCGGCCAAAATCTCGGAGGTTTAAGCGGAGATGAGTCATGGGTGCATTTTAAGTTAAAACCTCCGAGGTTTGGGGTAATCAGACGCCAAGCTTCACTAGTAGCGAGGTACCGAAGGGTCTACCAGAACAGAATAGGCATCAATGCCTCCAGCCACATTTCGTACCTGGGTAAAACCCAGACTCATTAACCACTGGCACATCTGAGCCGATCGCACACCGTGATGACACATCACAACCGTTGGCTTCTTCGGTTCGAGGAAAGCATGGATATTCCCAGACCATTCGGCATACTGGCTCAAAGGCAGGTTTTGAAACTGCGGCAGACTCGCAAACTTCAATTCGTAAGGTTCCCGCACATCAATAAACTGAACTTCCGTTGGCATTTCTGCCAGAAGGCGAGTAAGCTCTTCTACCGTCACTGGGGCGATCGGTTGGTTAAAGAATTGGGATGACATAGGAATCGGTAGTTGCTACAAAAATTGCTCAGATCTCTATCCTCAGGAAGAGGAAGCTTCTACTTGCGGTTAGAGGTGGATATTTCCCTGATTCAGGGATAGTAGTAGGGAAGGTATGTTAACAATTGCCACTAACTTTCTCATGGAGCGGTTCCTATCCAGGAAGGGAACATCTACTGACCACAGATTACTAAGCTGTCAGGTTACTGAGCTGTTAGGAGTTTTTCCCTGATGAAGTATTCAATTATCTACAAACCCTATCGCAATCGTGAGAAACCCTGGATGTTGAAAGTCTGGGAGCCCGCAGCACAAATACGAGACACAGGAAAAGCTTCCTACTTATTCAATGCTCAATACTGGCTGAAGTCCCAGGCTGATGCGCAGGCCATTCTAGCTGAATTCCACCTGACTGAGTTGCAACAGGTAGCAGGCAGTCCAGGGTAGATCAGTGGATGGGTAAATAGGGGCTGGGAACTGGGGAGGCAGGAGCGTTGCTGAAAAGCAGGATGAATTGAAACGAAGTTTCAAGCATCCAGCACCTTGTTCATCCCCAGATTCGGCAACGCCAGGGGAGGCAGGGACTATGAAAGTTGTGAGTTTTGAGTCTTGAGTTCTGAGTTCCGAGGCTTTACCTCACTCCTCACTGAATTAACAACTAACAAAACTCTCTGCCCCTTATATGGCGGCAGCAGTTCTCCTCATACTGTTCTGGCTCTCTTCCAGGTATCTGCGTCGCATCGCACTGTAAGGCAACACCCGCAGAACTTCTTTAACGGTCGTAATACCCGTTGTCACCTTTTCGATCGCAGCAACCCGGAAGGAATCAAACCCACTTTCGTTCAGATAGCGGTGAAGTTGGGTCATAGTGCCTTCATAGATGATCTGGCGAATAGTATCATCGACATTTAGTAGCTCAATGATAGCTTCCCGACCGAGAAACCCGGAATTGAAGCAACGAGAGCAGCCACGGCCCTGTCGCCACTGTCCAGTATTGGCCTGTTCCCAATCAATTCCCAGCACTTTCAGGTCGGCTTCCGTGGGTTTGTAGGGTTCAGCGCAGTGGGGGCAAATTTTACGTACCAACCGCTGGGCAACAATTCCCAAAAGGGCATCGCTAATTAAGCCAGGATCGGGGCCAATGTCTTTCAGACGGGGAATGGCACTGACAGCATCATTGGTGTGCAGGGTAGTTAAAACTAGGTGTCCAGTGAGGGCTGCTCGGACAGCAGTTTCCGCTGTTTCGTGGTCGCGAATTTCGCCAACCATGATGATATCTGGATCTTGCCTCAGAATGGCACGTAGTCCGGCAGCAAAGGTCATTCCGGCAGGTTCGTGAACCTGGGTTTGGGTAATCCGGGGCAGAATGTATTCTACCGGATCTTCGACGGTGACTACGTTGACGTACTCAGTAGCAACCGTTTGCAGGCTGGTATAAAGAGTACTAGTTTTGCCAGAGCCTGTCGGTCCGGTGAAGATGACCATTCCCTGGGGCTGTTGAAGCCAGTTCTTGTAGATTTCTAGCGTGTGCTGGGAAAATCCCAGTTCATCCATACTGGAGAAGGGGTTTTCGCGGGGCAGGAGACGGATAACCGCTTTTTCACCGCCAACGCAGGGTAATGTGCTGACTCGCATATCCAGGCCCAAACCAGTTGCCTGTCCCGTAGCATAGCTATCGCCAATTCGGGCATCCTGGGGGCGACGACTTTCGGCAATATCCATATCGGACATGACTTTGAGCGCCACGATCGCCCTCCGGCTAATTTCTGGCGGCAGGGTGGTAATGTCTCGCAAGATGCCATCAATCCGGTAGCGCACCCGCAATCCATTCAGAGTGGGTTCCAGGTGAATATCGCTGGCCCGATTTCTTAACGCTCCAGAGATGATAGTTTTGATGCGCCCAATCTGGTCAGCGGCCTTAGAGAGGAGTTCTTTGGTGACTTCGCTGATGTCTTCCTGTTCCAGTTCGCCAGTGAGGGGGTTGATGAAGGGTTGGGCACTGAGCTGATTGCAATCAATATTTTGGGCACGGTGCCAGGCGCGGTAACTTTTATCGGAGATGGGAATGACTTTGATATCCGTAAAGGTGCGATCGCTCAGTTTACGAATCGTTTCCGGAGTGACGGGCACTGGACTGCCCAAGTAGAAGCAGTTGCGCCACAGCAGCAGAGGGATAATGGGTGGGAGTGTACTGCGATCTGGAAATTCTCGCAGGAATCGGTAGGTGACTTCTCGGTCGAGCAGTTCAAGTGTCACCATTCCATCTTCATCAACTAATAGCTTGAGAGCTTCTTCGCAGTTAATTTCGCGGTTCTTCAGTTGTTTCCAAACCGAGAGAGTGGATGTGGTAGATTTCATGACACCAGGGGAGCGAAGGGTAGAGCACCTTTAGAGAAATGAGGAGCGCAGGGAGTAGTGTAAACGCTGAGTGGTAGAGAGATAAAGTGCAGATGGACACATGCTCCGATTTTCATCTACTAGGTTCATCGATTTTTCTGGGGTAATTCTGGGGTAGTGCCCAAATCGTAATGACTTTTGAGTCGTTAATGATGGCGGCTAGCGCCATTCATCATTATCTTGTTAGATCTACCAATTCTGGCTCTCCTAAGAGTTTGGTGATAAGCATCCCTTATCACCAAAACAAAATCAATATTCCAGGGTTGTTGTTTTAGATGAAAGAGTAGCTTACGCTACTCTTTCACCGGCAAGCCAGGAGAACCCAATTCTGGAAAGGGGAGCGAGGAAATCAGGGCTTCAAGGAGTCAGAACCCTGTTTCTAGAACACTCTCTTCAAGGGAGTGGCACTGTTTATAGAAGCAAAACTACTCCTCAGGGCGCTTTTCGGTTTTGGAGCGCTGGAGATTTTTCTGCTGTATGAACTGCTTAAGCGCAACCTGACGGTTAGTCATAAAGCGGTTCCAGAAGCCTGGAAGCAAGCCATCCATTGTTTTGGCAATCGACCATACCTCCAGCGCCATCATGTTATAAAACGAGCGATCGGCACGCCGCAAATTTTCAATCCACTGGTCAATATGCATGGATTGCAGAGACTCCTGGTCAGGAAATTGCTCCGCTTCGTCAGAATTAGGTTTGGGCATTGAAATCCTCACTAACAGTGACCCACGAACGCTTTGCACCCTGACAGCAGTTCATCCAACTCCTTTCTTCATCATGCCCACAAATGGAGGATCGTCTACATATTTGCTTGTATAGCGATCCTGTTTGGATTGTGAGAAAGGGTTCCGCAGAAACCCATTTTCACAAAGCCTCTCGATCTCAGGACTGATTTAGGACTGCTACATGTCGAAATTTTAAGTTTGCTCAATTTAACACCCATTTGCTTCAGTTATCGGCATCTTTAATGTGTTCTGGGGGCACTGTCCTGAAATAATGGTTTGTTGCCGACTGTTTTGCTTATTCGCTTGAAAGCGACTTCTGATTTGCCATGAAGCTGCGATCGTTCTACTCTATTCTGGCAAGTGTGGTTGGGGGACTGCTTCTCGTTGCTGTAATTAGTTTTTACTGGCTGCTTTCCCAAAGCCCACTGAATTTGATGAAAGCTGGGCAGGATGTAACTCCTGCGGCTGCTATGTTTGTACCCAAGCAGGCTCCGGCCATGGTTTCCCTGCTGGCCAATCCTGGTCAGCTAGAGGCGTTTCGGTTGGTGACGGCGCGTCCGGGAGAGCGACGGCGGGTAAGGGCAGAGTTAGCTCAGTTGCAGCAGGGCTTGCTGGGCAATACCGGTTTGAGCTACGAGCAAGATATAAAACCCTGGCTGGGTAAGGAAATCACCCTGGCAGTCACTACCCTTGATGTTGATCGTGATGCCACCAATGGACGACAACCAGGTTATCTGCTGGCGATCGCCACCCAGGACCCAGAGCGCTCCCGTGAATTTTTACAACTCTTCTGGCAAAAGCGGGCGATCGCAGGCACCGACCTGGTGTTTGAGCAATACAAGGGGGTGAAACTGCTGTATGGCAGTCAGGCGGAGCAGGGCCGCAACCTGGAACCCGGAACCAGGGGCAAAAAAGGCTCAACCCTCCAGTCTCAACTTTCAACCCTTTCCTACGCTTCTCCCTCCCTTGCCAGTGCGGCGGTGGCCGATCGCTTTATTCTGTTTGCTAACCATCCCAAGGTACTGCGAGATGCAATCAATAACGTGCAGGCTCCAGACCTCAGCCTTCGCGATGCCAGTTTTTACAAACAGGCTTTGGAAACTCTCACCAAACCCCGGATTGGGTTATCTTTCATTAACCTGCCTGGACTGGCCGCGTGGCTGGCAGAGGAGACAGCGGTTCCGGGAAAAGATGTGGCAAAGAGCGTTACCACAGAACCAGAAACCACTCCTACCTACCAGACAATGGCGATCGCCCTGGAACTGGATCGCCACGGCTTGGTGGCGGAAACCGCATTGTCGGGTAGTAAGAAGAGTTCGGTGACTGCCTCACTGACACAGCCAGTAGGGGCTTTGCAGTACCTGCCTGCCAAGAGCGCTCTGGCCGCATCGGGAATTAATCTTGACCAGCTTTGGGCAGGGCTTTCCAGCGATCTGAAAAGTTATGAGACGGCTTCTAAACTGCTGAATCAACCCCTGACAGAACTCCAGAAGCGGTGGAAGATCGATCTCCCCAGGGACGTTTTTAGCTGGGTGAAGGGAGAGTATGCAATAGGGCTGGTTCCCAGTTCTCTGACTCAGGCAGAAGAGCGGGAGAAGAAAAAGGCAAACGCTTCCCTCTCCCCTTCCCCATCTGTGGACGACTGGATCTTTGTGGCCCAGCGTTCGGACGCTGGCCTGGCGAAGCAGGGAATTGAGCGCCTGGATGCGATCGCCAGAGAGCAGGGATTAAGCGTCGGCCCGATCAAACTGGGTGAGCAGACCGTTTCTGCCTGGACTCATCTCACCACCGGAGCGGGCAAAAAAGATAGCGCACCCCTGGCATTGCAGGCAGAAGTGCGCGGGGTACATGCCACAGTCGGCAAGTATGAAGTGTTTACCAGTTCGATCGCCTCCATGGATCGGGTTCTGCGGGGAATGGGCAATTCACTGCTGAAAGATACCCAGTTCCAGCAGGCGATCGCACCCCTGCTTCAGCCCAATAATGGCTATCTATACATCGATTGGGCAACCAGCCAGCCCATCCTGGAAAGGCAGTTCCCGTTGCTGAAACTAGTAGAGCTAACGGGCAAACCGCTGTTTGACCATCTCCAATCCCTCACTCTCAGCAGCTATGGCAGTCAGGCTGGAGTGCAACGGGGTGGAATGTTTCTTAAGTTAAGAAGTTAAGCTAGTAGTCCGTCAAATTGAATTTGACGGTTAGCGAATACCCAGGAAGTTGATGGGGGTTAAATTTTGAGGGTCTGCGACCCGTCAAAATTTTTCTGGCGGAACACTAGGTTTCGGATGACTCCTGCGCTGCTTCCAACTGTTGCAGAGCCAGGGCCGCAGCCTGGGAAACGTGAGGATGACTGTCTTTTGCCAGGTACTTCAGGGCAGAAATGCTCTTGGGCGTTGGCATATTTCCCAATGCTTCCGCTAACCGCTGGCGCACCAGCCAATCCTCAGACTGAGCAAAGCGAAGGATATGATCAACCGCCTCGACGACTTTAATTTCACCAAGGGCGGCGATCGCCGCCTGCTGCAAAACCACTTCTTCGCTGTCTAATGCCTGGATGAGGACTTCATAGGCACGGGGGTCCTGCAAATTCCCCAACGAAACCGCCGCACTAAAGCGCACCAGCCAGTCAGTGTCTTCGTAAAACGCTCGGACCAGCGGCTCAAACGCCCGCGGATCCTGGAGATACCCCATTGCCCCAGCCGCATCAGCCCTGGCTCCATAGTCCTGGTCATTCACCAGCAGATCCAATAGCAGTGGAAACGACTCTTCCGTTGGCTTGATGCCCAGGGCAAAGATTGCCATCGAACGGATCTGGATGCTTTCGTCATGCAAGACTTTCTTGATCAAAGGCACCGCATCAACGGGAGGCACGTCCTTTAAGGAAGCCAGTGCCAGCATGCGATCGCGGGTGCTTTTGCTTTCAAGCTGAGCCGAAATTTGGTTTAGGTTTGATGAGTTCACGTTACAAAAATTCACGTCACATTTCCTCGATTATAAGGAAAGCAACTGTTCTTGCCCAGAAGTAGAGGTGGAGGAATAGCCGAACCTACGCACCAATCCCCAAACGCCCTGCCAGACCTGGAGTAAGCGGTAGCAGGGTGGCTATCATCAAAAACAGGGCCAGCAGCCCGAGGGCGGCTCTGGCATCATCCGGTTCAGTGAGGTCGTTCAGGCAAGGGCGCTCCAGTTCCCGTTGTAAGAACAGAACTACGATCGCCCAATACAATGCCAGTGGGTTAAAGATGGCAAACAGCCCCAGCACAATAATGCTTCCGACCGTCGTGCGCCCAGCAATCTTCCGTCCATAAATGGCCTGGACAATTCGCCCCCCATCCAGTTGACCAGCAGGCAGTAGATTTAAGGCAGTAATGACTAAGCCCAACCAACCCAGAATCACCAGTGGGTGAAGATCCACCAGAGGTTGTTGCAGCGACTCCCGCAGGACAAGCCGGGCCAGCGTTCCTACCAGGATCGATCCCTTAAAAAACTCAGTTGGTAGTTGAAACAGACTTCCCTGGTGAGACAGCACCAGACCCGTCACCAGCATACCCAGGGAAAGCAACCCACCAGCAGCCGGTCCCGCAAAGGCAATGTCAAATAAAACGGTGCGGTTCGGCAACAATGACTCAAACCGGGTCAGGGCTCCAAATGAACCAATCTGCCAGGTGGGGATAAAAAATGGCAAGCTCAAACGAATGTTGTAGCGCTGTGCTACCATCCAGTGACCCAACTCATGCACAAACAAAACACTGAGAATACCCAGGGCTAAGGGCAACACTTCCATAAACCGATTGGGGGTGCTGAAGAAGTCAAAATTGCGCATCAACCCGGCACTTTCAAGGCTGGCCGCAAAAGTCACCAGCAGCAGGACAACCGCAATCACTTTTTGAAAGGTGGTCATTGGTTTGGGATCGCGGCTGCTGGGCAGAACAATCACAACAGGTTTATTGTTCTGATCCTCAACCAGAAACAGGCGATATTGCTCCCCCAACCGCTCCTGCAAGGTTGCCGATAACCTGGCATAGGTTTCTGCCGGTTTCCCCCGCAGGTTTCCCCGAAAAATAGCTCCTTCCTGATAGGGAATGGTTTCAGTGGTAAAGAAGGTATCGATACCAAAAATGCCCTGGATGGCACGTAAATCTTCTGCTGGAATGGGAACAATCTCGGTTTCCGCAGCGATCCCCTGAGGCTGGACAGTGGTTGTCTCGCTGGCAGTTGCGTCTTCGGCTTTCGTTTCGGATGGAGTGGTGTCCTGAGAGTTGGCGATCGCCGAAGCCCGACGGGACAAAATGGCATCCTGTCCCAAAGCTCTCAGTCGGTTACCGAGATAGATGTAAATCCCGGTGGACAGGACAAACATGAATAGCACCACCACCAAGTTCAGGTAAATGCCTACTGCTGTCAGACTAAACGCCAGAATCCAGGGAGCCATCAATACCACCGACTGTAACCAGGCCAGCAGCCCCAGTTTGCCAAACGGTCTGGCACGATAGAACCCCCACCCCAAAAATACCAGTGCCAGCAGCACAGTAATTGCAGTAATCATTCCCAATTTCCAAAATCAACCTGGAACTTATCAATACTCCCCCGTTTTCCCTGAAGGAAAGCAAAAAATGAACGGAATTTAGTCTTTAGTCTTTTGTAACGAGGAAACCGCACTATAGCTATCGCCAGGTTGCTTAGGACATTGGTTTTAAGGGGGGTGGGGGCTTCGCCCCGCCAGGGGTTATACCCCTTTACCCCGCCCTAAGCTTGGTG
>JAIMBL010000013.1 GCA_023511615.1 Leptolyngbyaceae cyanobacterium HOT.MB2.61 | reverse complement strand
GGTGCCCAAATCGTAATGATTTTTGAGTTGTTAATGATGGTGGCTAGCGCCACTCATCATTACCTTGTTAGGTCTACCTATTCCTCAAATCCGATAAATTTAGTTTCGCGCGTTTGCATATCAGGAAATTCCGGTTTTTTGGCGCAGAGGACAAAAACGGAAGAGTTCAGGAAGTTCAGGAAAGTTCAGGAAAGTTCAGCCCTAAACTAAAGAAACGCATCTACCGTTTCTGACCATGCATGTTGAAGACGCCCTCCGTTACGTTGAGGAGTTGCTTGCCCAAAGGGGAAAGCGGTTAAGCGATGTGCAAAGAGCTGTGTTTCGGGGTTCCTGGCTGGGTAAAAGCTACAAGGAAATCCGAAGAGATTGTCCCGGTCTCAAGCTCGATTACATCATGAAGGATGTGGGTCCCAGCCTGTGGAACCTGCTAACCGAGGTTTTTGGCGAAGACGTGACTAAGAAAAACCTGCGCGGACCGATTGAACGATCGCACCACTCACGCCAGCCCGCCCTGGTGGGTGTTACCAGTAGCGAACCTGCTGTTCCAACTGGGATGGAGAGTCCAGGGCGATCGCCCTCCGAAAGTCTTTCCCCCAATCCCGATTTGTCCCCTTTGGGGATGGAAGCTGAAGAAGACCGCTCTTTCTGGTCAAACACTCGTACTCGCCAGGATTGGAACTCGGCACCGGAAGTGTCTCAATTTTATGGGCGCGATCGTGAGCTGGAGCAGTTGCAACAATGGGTTACCATTCAGGTGTGCCGTCTGGTGGCGGTATACGGAATGGGTGGCATCGGCAAAACAGATTTTTCGGTCCGCTTAGCGCAACGGGTCAGGGATCAATTTGATTACGTCATTTGGCGACCGCTGAACCGCTGGCGATTGCTGAACCGCCCACCCCTGCTCGACGAACTTCTGGCTGACCTGATTTATTTTCTTTCCAACCAGGCAGATACCAGCAGTGACCTGTCACGCCTGATCTATTACTTGAGCCATTATCCCTGCCTGATTGTGCTGGATGGGTTTGAATCGGTGCTGCGCAGCGGAGTTCACGATGGTTCTTACCAGGCAGGCTATGAAATGTATGGCGAACTGCTACGTCGGGTTGGCGGCAGCAACCACCAGAGCTGTTTGGTGTTAACCAGCCGCGAAAAGCCCAGGGAAATTTGCGCGTCTGGAAGGAGAAGAACGCCCCGTGCGATCGTGCAGACTGGAGGGGCTAGGAGAACTGGGCGGGCAGCGCATTTTCTCCGCCAAAGGAGAGTTCTCCGGTTCAGAGGCCGACTGGATCACCCTGATCCGTCGCTATACCGGCAATCCCCTGGCCCTCAACGTTGTGGCAACCCGTGTTTGGGAAGTCTTTGGTGGCGAAATCGCAAAGTTCCTGGAGCAGATCAGAGAAGACACCCTCATTTTCGATGAAATCTGCGAAGTCCTCCATCATCAACTCGATCGTCTTTCAGAACTGGAAAAGAAAATTCTTTACTGCCTCGCAGCCCATCATCAACCTACTGAGGTGACAGAAGTCCTGGAATCCCTTGCTCAGTCCTTATCTCACTTGCAATTGCAAGATGGGTTGCAATCCCTTCTAAGGCGATCGCTAATCAAACTTGACGCCTCCCGCTACTCGCTTGATCTACTCATGATGGAATATATGTTAAAAAGCCGCCAATCTGGGGAAGCCTAGACACAAGGGCTGGGGTGTCTCCTGTATTCTTATTCCTTAAGGATTATTACTTAAGGAGTGGTCACTTCAGTAAGTGTCCCTGATTTAACGGATTCTCGAACAACAGAAATCCTATAATTCTCGCAGCACGAAATTAGAATCTATTCAAAATCAGGGCTAATTTCCTTGCTGGCTCCTCGTCTGTCGTCACTGAATCTGCTTTTGTTTGTTGCAAACTTCTACACGGCTACGACCCAAGGCAGGCATCTCCAATGACATTCCCCATGTCAAACTATTCCTATCGGCACTTCAGGTTCGACTCCGAATATCTATACAACCATCTCCTGGAACTTAGAAAAGAAGAATCTCCAGCCGACCTGGTTGAACGATTTCGGTATCTCTTCCTTGATGGACAAGATTACCCCGACCCAGAGGTTCTTGGAGCGCTCCACCGGATCATCAGCTCTCCCTGGGCAGAGCAAGAATTCGCCCTGATCTTGAACCGCTGCTGCTACATCTTGATTAACTATTGGTGGTTGCACCCCGAACTGCGACAAGCAACAGTTGAACTGGTTAACCTGTTCAATCCTCCCCACGCTGTAGCAAAAAGTTCTCCCCTTACCCGACGCCTGCGGGAATTAATTCGACAGTTCAACCAGACAGAGCAATACGCCGAACTTCAAGACCGGGCCCGCATTGTTGATAAAGTTCCTGATGCAGCAAGCGAACCGAAGAATGAACCAATCCGCAACCTGATTCCCCGCTATCCCTACCTCTATCCCTATTGTGTTTTGAACTGGGATTCCAGCGAAATGGGGCAACAAGCCGTCCGGCAAATGCAAGAAGCACGGGAGCGACAATTTGAGCAAGACCTCAATCTCTACATGACCTACATGCTACGGAAATCCTCTTCCCAAGAAAGCGAGGTCAAAAATCCCACACTGCTTAGCCCTAAGCAGGTTGAAACCGCCGTCAGAAAGTTTGTAGGTAAAGCAGAAGGCCCCCACACTTACCGTGATCTGGCAAGACAATTTGTGGCCTATAGCAAAGAAGCCCCCTCCTACCGGGATGTGAAGCGAGAGATGTATGATTACCTGACGGCATCAATCCTGCACTCCGAAAAGCCCGACTACGGCAAACATCACTTCAACCGCTGGCTGGCTGAACAACTGGAAACCACTCTGCCCCAGAGCGATCACCTCCGACCCAGTAATTCATTGCTGGTGCAAACCTGTGGCCAATTGCTCGACTTCCTGGTTGCTAGCCCAACCCGCCCCAACCATCACGTCGTTTTTGTCGATCTAAATAACATTTTGGGTTCCACCTTTACAATTGGGCTGTTACTTAAGATTGTGTTGCTTTGCCGCGAGGTAAAGTCGAACCTGGAAGTGGTTAAAGCCCACCTGGCAAGGCGTTTTGCCGTCATGTTGAAACACTATGAAACCAGGGTGAGAGGTGAAATTGAGTGGCTGGTTGAGTGCCTGGAAAACCTGATGGTTGCCTTTAGTGTTCACTTTGGTAGGGCAGATTTTTCCTGGGTTAATTTGTTTTAGAGGCTCTTCTGAGAGTTTGGTGATAAGCAACGCTTATCACGAAGACAGAATCAATATTTCAGGGATTTTGTTTGAGATAAAAGAGTAGCTTGCGCCACTCTTTCACCGGTAAGCCAGGAGAACTGTTTTATACCAATCCTCCGTGCTGAAGTTTCAGCACCCCAAAGAATAAACATCCTCCCCCCTTCTCTTGCAGAAGGAAGGTTGAGGATGAGGGCATTTTCAGAGCAATTCTTCAAAGTAAGGCTACAGATGAAGGGGCCAGAACCCTGTCAGGGTTTAGTGTTTGTCAATTCAAAATCGCAAATCCAAAATTGAGAATTGGTATTAAGGGAAAGGGCAAAGGCAGAAGGGGAAGGCAGAAGAGAGGAACCAAGCTCAATGAGCCAGTCATAAAAATAGCTTTGGTTATGCTTCACAGGAGCCAATCACCCTTAAAATTATAGATATAAAGGCTTTTTTGCAAGAATTAACTTTTGCGAAGAAGCATGGATAAATCTTGTAAAGATCCCCAGCAGAATCTCATAATCAGTGACGATAAATGTTTGGGTTCCACTTGCCAGAGCGTGATTCGAGATCGCGCAGAGCGTGCAAAGCGATCGCGATTTGGTGGTCTACCTGAGTCAGGTAGAGCCTTCAATCATCTATAGATAGCATTATCTTTTCCCCAAACCTTGCGCCAGCACATCGGTACGAACTTCAGGAGCAGTTGTAATGAGCGGTTTGATTAATCTCATCAAGGGTTTGTTTTCTGGAATTTTTGGTTTTTTGAGTGGATTGTTGGGTTTAAAGAAAAAGGATGCCAGCTTGCAGGCTGCCAGTGAGCAATCTAGTCCCCAGCCTAAGAAAAGCTCCAATGGTTTCTATTTAGAGGTTGATGATGCAAAGGGTACTGGCAATTCTCCTACCCCTGGCAAACCTCCAGAGACCGCTGCGGCTTCCGCCACTGCTGGAAAGAGCGAGAAAAAGTCCTCGAAGCGAGCCACCCAACTAGCTGCAGCAAAAGCTGAATCCGGCGCAGCTAAGCCTGCTGAGCCTGCCAAAGCACCAGAGCCGGTGGCTGTTGCAAAGGCTTTGAACATGCCCCAACCCACCGTGACCACCTTCGCAACCGATTACCTTCTAACCAATAGCAGCAATGGTCGCCGCCGTCCCGGTGCCAATATGGCTTCTTACCTGGATATGGCTCGTAAGGTAAGAGTGCCCAACCAGGGCTAAGGCAACCTGGCGAAAATTAAGTGCGAAAATTTAAGTGCGAAAATTAAGTTCAGTTAAAGCATAGTGAGTGGATGGGTTGATGGGTGACCCGTCTACTCATTATTTTTTGGGGGAACACTCATAACTCCACACTCCCCCTCACCGACAACTAATGCCAACTTAAAGATAAAGAGCAAAGGTGACACATGGGGGTGCAGCGGGTATGCCCTCACACCCCCTGCATTTTTCGCAAGTTCCATCTAGATTGGATAACAACCTTCCTGTTCAAGTTTCTGTAGAAAAACCATGCCACTATACAGTTGAAATGCTGGGTCCCAATGACTGTCGGTAGCGCGGGGAAGATGGATGTGGGATTTCAATTTTCTCAATGGAGTTACAAAGTCTGCGGTCGTTTCGGCAAAGGCTGTAAATTCTGACCAAACGGGCTTATTCGATAATTGCCGGTTTAGCAGGGCAAGCAAATTGTTCCAGTTCGTTCGGATGGTGTTTTGATCTAGTTTTGCGATCGCCGCCTGTTTGGAAATCACCTGGATCCCTTGATGGAATTCGTATCGGATGTCATGCAGACGCAAAATACTAAGTCTGCCAGGCAAATGCAGGTCACAGAAGTGGGTATAGTCCTGGGTGGCTTCTTTTCGTTCCAGGCGATCGCGGTACCCCAGGGTCAAGACCTGTTCAAAAACAGGAATCATTCCCTCAACTCGCTGGCTCACCTCAGTCCAGTCAAAGGTCAGAGAACCTAACTGGTCCTGCTCATTGCGGCAAACAACCACGGCTTGCGGTGAGACGGCCTGGAAGAAATGAACCTGAAACACCTGGATCTTTTGGAGTTGGGCCAGGGATGCCCAAAATACGGGCACTCCTGCTGCCTTCAATTCCTGACCATAGACCGTCAATTCACCCATGGTTCCGCTGCGATAGAGCCGCCAGCCACGATTTGGCAACAGAAGTCGAGCAGTGTAAGTATCCAGCTTCATAACACGGGCAAGATTTTGGACGGCTGCATTTCTGGTGTCTCCCGTAACCGATTCCAGTACCATGAAGCCAGGTTCATTGTTAGAAGGATGGCTGGTTGCCTGGGCGATCGCCCGTCGCCGCCGTTCTCGCTGGAGCGCCTCAACCCGCTGAATCCCCTGCCGCGCTTGAGTGGCCAACTTTAGATTCGTTGCATTGCGCAACAGTTGGCGGTAGGTTTCTTCTGCCGTGTCAAACTTGCCGTAAACTTCCTGCAACCTTGCGACATAAAGCTGCATCCAGGGGTTGTCAGGCGATTGCTTCAATAACTTTTTCAATAGACGGGAAGCCGTTTCATAGTCTCGGCGCTCAAAGGCAGCAGCAACTTGGTCGAGCATGGGACTGGAAAGTAAGGAGTAATCTTGCTGTTCTTTTGTATCCTATTAGCCTGTTTGATAACAGTTGCTCGACGCATAATTTCAAGAAATGCGATGCAACTGGTTATAGCGAAACCGGGCGACTCATTCCATCGCAACGGTTCGGACATCCATTCAAATCGCCTAGTCTTAACAATTCTGAGTTCTCCTGGCTTGGCGGTGAAAGAGTAGCATAAGCGACTCTTTCATTTAAAGCAAAATCTCTGGAATATTGATTTTGCTCTGGTGATAAGTGGCACTTATCACCAAACTCTCAGGAGAGCCCAGTTCTGGCAGCGGAAAAGTACACCTGGTCAGGCAATTCTACTAGTTTCTCCTTGGTTGTGTGCGGAAATACCCTCTGGCATTAAGCTAGAGGGGTTTTTATTAGAAAAACTTCTCTGCCATGACCTCGCTGCATCGAATTCGCCATCTTTCTCTCTCTTTCGCCGTGCTGTGGTTACTAATTCTGTGGCCCACTCGCCAGTATTCTCAGGCAATGCCCTACCCGGATCGAGGTAAACGTGGCATGGTGGTTTCTGCCCATCCCCTGGCAAGCGAAACAGGACTACACATTCTCAAAAAGGGGGGCAATGCGGTTGATGCAGCAGTTTCCACCACGTTGGCTATATCGGTAGTTGAGCCCTTTTCGGCTGGAATTGGCGGCGGTGGTTTCTTGTTGCTGCGGTTGGGACGGACGGGCGAAGTCAAAGCACTGGACTTTCGGGAACGGGCACCGTTGAAAGCAACCCGAAACCTGTATCTGGATGCCCAGGGAAAGGTGCGCCCTAATGCCAGCACCAGCGGTTATCTGGCAGTAGCTGTACCAGGTACCGTGGCGGGACTCTATGAAGTCCATCGCCGCTATGGAAAGCTTGCCTGGAAGGAGGTGGTGGCTCCCTCCATTCGGTTGGCCAGGGATGGATTTTCAGTGAGTCGAAGGTTATCTGAGGCGATCGCCCGCCAAACAACCCTGCGTCAAAATCCTGCTGCCCAGCAGATTTTTGCTCCCAATGGCAATCCTTTAGAACCCGGAGGAATCCTGATTCAGAAAGATCTGGCCCAGACGCTTCAGGAAATTGCTCAAAATCCCCAGAGTTTCTATACCGGCAAGATTGGGGCTGCGATCGCCCGTGACATGGCTGCAAATGGGGGGCTGATTAGCCTGGAGGATCTAAAGCGTTACCGTCCTATCTGGCGTGACCCGGTATGCGGTCCCTTCCGCGTCTATCAGGTCTGCTCTATGCCGCCCCCCTCTTCCGGCGGTATTCTTCTATTGCAAATGCTCAACATGATTGCTGATACCGACTTAAAGGCTATGGGTTGGCACCATCCAGACGCCTTACATCTCCTGGTGGAAGCAATGAAAATGGCCTATGCTGATCGCGCTACTTATCTGGGAGATCCTGATTTCACTAATGTCCCAGTCCAGGCATTGATTAGTCCAACCTATGCCCGGCAGCGGCGGCAAGAAATTGACTGGCAGAAAGCCCGCCCCTCTAGCCAGGTGAAGCCAGGCAATCCTGCACAGTTACAAAATCCTTTACTGCCCATAGGACTTTCTGGTCAACATCCCTCTGGATTTCAGCTGGCCATCCGCCCATCTACTTCTTCTCCACTTCCCAACTTTGCCTCTGGAGTGTTCCCGATCAGGGAATCGCCAGAAACCAGCCACCTCAGTGTTGTGGATCAGGAGGGTAATGCAGTCAGTCTCACCTTTACGGTGAATTTAGGATTTGGGGCAGGCGTTGTAGTGCCTGGTGCAGGTATTGTTTTGAACAACGAAATGGATGATTTTGCGATCGCCCCCGATGTCCCCAATGCCTTTGGTCTGGTGGGTGGTGAGGCTAATGCGATCGCCCCTGGTAAAACGCCCCTTTCCAGCATGACACCGACCATTGTGACTGAAAACGGAAGGCTGCGAGTGGTGGTTGGGGCTCCAGGTGGCAGCACGATTATCACGACAGTATTGCAGATTCTCCTGAATGTGCTGGTGTACGAAATGGACGCGAAACCAGCGATCGCCGCCCCCCGGTTGCATCATCAGTGGTTCCCTGACCAGTTGAGAATGGAACGCTGGGGCTTCGACTACCTTACCCTGGCTGAGCTCCGCCGCCGCGGGCATGAGCTTTCTGAAAACGCTCTCTGGGGTAATGCGCAGGCGATCGTCCACACCTCCAATGGTTGGTTAGAAGGAGCCACTGACCCGCGGGGCGAAGGAGCGGCCTATGGATTTTAACCCCTCTCCCAGAACAGGAAGGGGGCTTTGAACCCGGGTAACTCGTTTTTTAAGTTGTGACGCCTTCATGCTCGATCATAAATACGTTGGCGTAGAGGCTGGCGGTAATTTGCTGCCCCTGCTGAGTCAGGGAAAGATAGCGCAGGGCATCTTGAATATAGGGATACACGCCCTTCCAGTAAAACTGGGGGTAGTTCCGGCGCAAATCTCCAGGATTGCAATATCCTAATGCTTTGTTGACTCCGGTTTCCTCAAACTCATAGAACAGAGCCGGGATTTTTCTTAAATAGCGCAGGTCACTGAGCTGACCGATCAGATCGGAAGCCCTGACCAACCCTGGAAAGTGAACCGTATCCTGATGATCCTCGGCTGAAGGAACCGGAAATCGGGTTAGCTCAATATTTTTCTTGATAATTTCGGGGTTGATCAGTTTGTGCCCTCCAAATCTCTCCTGGATGAAGAGTTTTCCGCGATCGACGTGATAGGGAGTGAGGCTGGCATCCGTTGAACCGGGCGGAAGTGAAATTAATGCTCCATCCAGCCCGGTTGCGCAGAGGTTGTCCCGATCTTCTCGGCATACTCCCCGAACGTAGCCAATATCGTGACAAACGAGGGAAATAATGAAGTGCAACCAATCTTCCGGACTGACTCCCCCCTCTCGTATATGTTTGCCGTGCAAAATTTCTTGCCCAACCAGTGTGACCAGAATGGTATGTTCAACGTCGTGATACAGGGCATCGCTGTTGGCAATGTTCTCTAACGCCATGTTGCCTGCCCAGGCGAGGATATCGGCATAGTCAGATTTGAGGTTGCCATAGGTGCGGCTGTAACCTGCCTTCAGTTGCTGAACGAAGGCGTTGATGAGAATTTCGGTGGCGTTGAACATTTTCAGATACTCCATGCAATCCACCAACAGCAGATGGCTCTCCTGGGAATTTGGTGACACGAGAAGCTTTTTACCAAAACAAAATCAATATTCCAGGGGTTGTATTTGAGATGAAGGAGTAGCATAAGCGACTCTTTCACCAGCAAGCCGGGAGAGCCGATTAAACCAGGGCTCATATTCTTACTATGCCTTGCACTTCTATCGAGTGAGGTGATAGTGCAGGTAGGAATCGGTGATTGCCCTCCAGAAAATCAGTGATGGCAACAGGTGCATTGAGTGATTCGGGAATCATTAATCCTGTGATCGTAATAGGACGGGCAAAGCAAAGCGTGCCCATTCTATGTCTTATAGCAGTAGTCATTGTGGCGTGATTTGTAATGAGGTAGAGCACTACTCTGCTTCTCCGATCAGGCTGAAGGCAGCCCAGTCGCGTGGATTGGGATACCGTTGCATGGTCTTCAGCATTGCCTGTCTCAGTGCCTGGGCCTTATCTGGATTGCGTTTCAGGGCTTGATAAAATTCAGTCATCAGGGAGGCGGTGGGGGAGTCGGGTACAGCCCAGAGGGAAACGATGATGCTGGAGACGCCAGCGGTAATGAACGAGCGGGATAAACCAATCACCCCATCTCCGGTAATGCGGCCCCTTCCGGTATCGCAGGCGCTCAGAACGACAAGTTCAGCCTTTAGTTTCAGGTTCAGAATTTCGTCGGCAGTCAGTAGACCATTGTCTTTACCGGAAGGGGCAAGGGCGATCGCGCCCGGAATGCCCAATCCCTTAAAATCATCCAGCAAGCCGTGGGTTGCCAGGTGAATGATTTGGTGCTGCGGCATGAGTTTAACAATAGCAGCTTTGGTGGCACGATCACCTGTCAGTGCCTGAGTTCCCAACAAGGGAGCGATTTCGTTTGCCTCCCGTTCTGCACCGGCTAATGGCTCTAGTGATTCCGCCGGTCGATCAATCTGGGCAGGAAGCTTCGGCATCGTTGGATTGCCCACGACCAGAGCGGAAGTACGGGAGAGGTGCTCTCCCCTCCCTGGGGAAACACCAGAGAAGAGACCTCCTCTTCCCTGCTTTCTGAATTGCTGGGTGAATTCCAGGACCTGAATCGATGGGGCCGTCAGAATGGTGTGCTGTTCAATCAGAAACTGACCAGAAGGGGTCTTCAGGGCAGCGAAGGGCACCAGGAATAAGACTCCCTGGGGAATGAAGGTAACGCGAGCACTGGGGTCCTTGGGCAGAGCATTGGCGATCGGCTGGATCAAAAACTCATACAGCCGAGAATTGGGATGACTGACCTGTCCTGCTTCTGCACTGGTGACTATGGCTAGCCCCCGGCCTCGCACACCCAGAGTTTCCCGGTTGATAGAAACCAGGTCGGTGAGGGACATTTTCTGCTGCCAGAGGGGTTTGAGGTCAACTTTGCGGAAATGGATGGTGCCGTTGGGAGCGATCGCCCAGATATACAGTTCAGTTTCCCGTGCCGCAACCTTGCCATCGACGAGCACATCTTCATAGGTGATGGAGTACTGCACCAGAGTGGAATTTTGCGCTCTGGCAATTTGTTTGATTCGGTCAATCGATGGACTGGTGGTGGCTGTAGATGAGAGGGCTGAAGAGTTTTGAGAATTGGGGGTTAACCGTCTGGACAACATTTCTACAAAAGCCCTTGCCCGTCCCCGTTCAGCAATTTCTAAGGCAACAGTCGTTTTATTTTGGGCCACTAGAACCCGTTGTAGCAGGCGATAGGTGCGGGCTTGCTGTTCAAAAATGGAGATTTTGTTGAAGTCACTGGTACCCAGGTTGGCACGCAGAGTTTCCCAGATTTTTAGCCCAGCGGTTAGGGTCGTTTCGGCGGCCATCAAATCGCCTGCCTTGAATTGAGTGTTACCCAGGTTGTTCAGGATGTAAGCTTCTGTAGCACGGTCTTTCGTTTGGCGGGCGATCGCCAATGCCTGCTGGTGATATTCGGCGGCCTTTCCATACTGCCCTAAATCATCGTAGACAACGCCTAAGTTCAGCAGGCAGGCACTTTCCTGACCCCGGTCTTGAAGTTTGCGGGCGATGGTCAATGCCTGCTGATAAGACTTAACCGATTTTTCGATTTGCCCCATCCGCTTATAGGTATTTCCCAGATTAATCAAAGCCGTCCCGGTGCCACTGAGGTCTTCCATTTCCTGAGCGATCGCCAGGCGCTGCTGGTGATATTCAATCGCTTTCGGATAGTCCTGCAAAAACAGGTACAGGTTTCCAATATTGGTCATAACAGAAGCTTCAGCCGCGCGGTTTTTGATGGCGCGGGCAATAGCGAGGCTGTCAAATGCCTTTTGGATGGCTTCGGAGTAATTGCCCAAATCGTAGTAGATACTGCTAAGGTTTTTGAGAGACTGGGCTTCCCCGATGCGATCGCCAATTTCACGAGAGATGACCAACCGCTGCTCATGGAAGGCAATCGCAGTTCCATAATCTCCCTGAGCGTGATAACTATTAGCGATATTATTCAGTGCTGCCGCTTCACCATGACGATCTTTGAGATTGCGGGCAGTCATTAACTGCTGTTGATTGTATTCAATCGCTTTAGAATAGTCGCTTAGACTGTAGTAAACCACGCCCAGAGTGCCCAGAGTGTTCGCTTCTAGCTGACGATCTTTGAGTTCGCGGGCAATGGCAAGAGCTTGCTGGAGGTAGGCGATCGCTTTGGGATAGTCTCCCAGACCATAGGCAACTTCTCCCAGATTCCCCAGCGTTTGCCCCTCCCCCAGGCGATCGTTCACCTGACGATAGATAGGAAGAGCCTGCTCGTAGTATTGGCCTGCTTGACGATAGTTACCCAAACCCGCAGCCACCACACCCAAATTGCCCAGGGCTCCCGCCTCTCCTTCCCGATCCTGAATCTTTCTGGCCAGTTCAAGGCTTTGTTGATAATAGAAAACAGCCTGATTGTAGTTTGACTGGAGGTAATAAACGTTCCCAAGATTGCGCAAGGTTTTCACCTGTTTCGGTTGATCCTTCAATTCACGAAAGAGGGTTAACGCCTGCTGCAATAACTGAAGCGATTCTTGATATTGACTCGCCCGCCACTGCTGAATACCCTGCTCCAACAGGCGATCAGCTTCTGCCTGTCGGGAGGACTGGGCGAGGAAGAAAGAGTTGTTAGTGGTTCGTTGCTGGTTGTTGGTGAATGAGGGGTGACGAGTAAGGGGTGACGGGTGAGGGGATGGAGCGATAGGGGAGAAAACGATTGGTGAGCTTTGCAGGTCTGAAGTTGTAGCGCTGGAAGGAGGGAGGGCAGGGTTGGAAAGCAGGGCCGCCAGGGTTGTGAGTGCGATGGGAAAACGGAACATGATTCACAGTTGATAGTGTTCATGCGCCTGTTGGGGACACATTTTTATTATGGACACTCTGTCCCCACACATTGGCGCTGGCACAGGATCAGACCAAACCAGGCATTGGAATCAGTCCAAGTCTGCAGTGGCTTCAGGGCCTTAGCTTCCAGGGTTGCCATCAGGGTTGGGAGATGGAACTTGCGGGAAATTTCGGTGTGGATAGTTTCGCCCTCTTTCAGAGCCACCTGGAAATTGAGGACGTCTAGCCTGGCCGTTTGCGAGGTGAGGCTGCGGAGGTGCATTTCTATCTGGTTCTTGATCGGATTATAGAATGCCCAATGTTCGAATTGATCCAGGTCAAAATTCCCCTGAAACCGCCAGTTGAGGTGGTTGAGAATGTTGAGATTGAAGGCGGCAGTGATTCCCTGGGCATCGTTATAGGCCGCTTCAATGATTGAAATATCCTTTTGCAGGTCTACACCGAGAAGAAAAAACTCTCCCGGTTCAAGGGCTTGCTGGATGAGGGTAAGGAAGCGATCGCACTCTTCCTGATTCAAATTGCCAATCGTGCTGCCCAGGAAGATCAGCATCCGGTTTTCCAGTTCTCTAGGGGGAAGTTGGGCCAGAGCCTGTTCATAGGTTCCTGCCAGACCACACAGTTTAAGTCGGGGGTAGCAATTCAGCAGGTCGAGCGCTGTGGTCTTTAAAATTCCGGCACTGACATCAATTGGACAGTATTGCAGCTCGTTGTGCAACCTGTCGTAGGCTTCCAGCAGAATTCGCGTTTTTCGAGAGCTACCGCTACCCAGTTCTACCAGTTCGCAAGACCCGGTTAAGCGGGCAATGTCTAAGGCGCAGTTTTCCAGAATAGACTGTTCGGTGCGGGTGGGGTAATACTCTGGCAGGTCAGTAATGTTTTCAAAAAGTTGGGAACCGCGATCGTCATAAAAGTAACGGCAGGGAAGGTATTTGGGAGTTTGCTGCAACCCCTGGATGATGTCCAAGCCTTCATCAGCCTCTGCCTCAGCGGAATTGAGCACAATCCAGCGAAGGCGGGGGCTTTCCTGGTGTCCAATCATTACGGTCTGTTCTCCTTGTTGTAGTACGCAAAACGAAAGCTGTGCTGGGGATGCAGACCCCAAATCCCCATGTTGCAAAATTTAGGGTTTGCAGCAGTAGTGGTATGAATGCCGGATAGTTTTAGGCTAACGTCAAGTGGTCGCGATCGTCAGTAGAAACTCGATTCTGAGCGAGCCTGGTTTCACTTGAGGGCAATAGATTCCACAATTTCTTCTAAAACGGACTGTGGTTGTCTTTTTTGCCAATCTGGAGCGCGGTTTTGAGCGCTGTATTCGCCATACTGCTGAATCAGTTTGGCCACCAACCCGGTCCAGCCTGTCTGGTGGCTGGCTCCAATTCCTGCCCCTGTATCCCCGTGGAAGTATTCGTAGAACAGGATGTAGTCGCGCCAGTGAGGATCGGTCTGGAATTTGTTGCTCGCTCCATAAACCGGACGTTGACCCGTCGCGTTGGTGAGGAAGATGCGCGTTAGTCGTTGAGAAAGTTCACAGGCCACTTCCCACAGGGTCAGCATCCGCCCTGAACCGGTGGGGCACTCCACCTTGAAATCATCGCCCAGGTAGTAGTGGAACTTTTGTAACGACTCAATCAGCAGGAAGTTGACCGGAAACCAGACCGGCCCCCTCCAGTTGGAGTTGCCGCCAAATAAACCACTGGTTGATTCGGCGGGGGTGTAATCCACTCGAAACTCATTGCCATTGGCATAGAAGACATAGGGGTACTCAGCATGGTAGCGGGAAACGGAGCGAATACCGTAGGGCCCCAAGAATTCGGATTCGTCCAGCATTTTTTGCAAAATACGGCGAAGTCTGTCCCCGTGGACGATCGCCAACAGCCTGCGGGCTCCCACACCCTGCGTCCGCATACAGGCTACATTTCGACACAGATCGGGACGGTTTTCAATGAACCATTCCAATCGCTCTCTAAAAGCTGGTAACTTGTCCAGGATTTCGGGCTCGATCGTTTCAATCGCAAACAGGGGAATCAACCCCACCATAGAGCGCACTTTCATCGGGATTTGACGTCCATCCGGCAGGTGTAGCACATCATAATAAAAGCCATCTTCCTCATCCCACAGGTTGGCTTCTCCTTCGCCAATGTGGTTCATGGCATCTGCAATATAGATGAAATGTTCAAAGAACTTGGTTGCAATGTCTTCATAAGCGGGGTTGGCTTTTGCCAATTCCAGGGCGATCGCCAGCATATTCAGGCAATACATGCCCATCCAGCTTGTTCCATCCGATTGGTTGATATGGCCTCCCGTCGGCAGCGCCGCACTGCGGTCAAATACACCAATGTTATCCAGCCCCAAAAAACCTCCCTGAAAGACGTTTTTGCCTTCCACATCCTTGCGATTGACCCACCAGGTAAAGTTGAGCAGGAGCTTTTGAAAAACCCGCTCCAGAAACAGGCGATCGCTCCGTCCCCACATCTTTTGCTCAATCTTGTAAACGCGCCAGGTGGCCCACGCGTGGACTGGCGGATTCACATCGCTAAATGCCCACTCGTAGGCTGGAATTTGCCCATTCGGATGCATGTACCATTCCCGCGTCAGCAGATCTAACTGGTGTTTGGCAAACTCCGGGTCAATCATGGCCAGGGGAATACAGTGGAATGCCAGATCCCAGGCGGCAAACCAGGGATACTCCCACTTGTCGCACATGGAAATGATGTCTTCACTGTCCAGGTGAATCCAATCATGATTTCTTCCCTTTCTGCGTTGCGGGGGTGGGGGAACAGCATCCGGATCGCCCTTCAGCCAGGTGTCCACAGTGTAGTGATAATACTGCTTGCTCCACAGCATGCCAGCAAAGGCCTGCCGCTGAATTCGGCGGCGATCGTCATCCAGTGGAAAAGGCGTAAGACGTTGATAGAAGGCATCTGCTTCCTGCTGACGGGTGGTAAAGATATCATCAAAGTCCACAAATGGAATGCTCGTGGCTCCATCCTGGTAGGGCGGAATGTTGTTGAAGCGCAGCCGAATCGTTTTCGTTTCCCCGGCCCCCAGGTTCAAAACATAATGGGCAGCGGCTTTGGTGCCTATCTGGTCTGGATTGATGGCTTCTGTTTCCCCCTCGACCACATAGTGGTTGATGCCATCTTTTACATAGGGAGAGGCATTGGGAACTCCAAACACCCGTTCGGAGTTAGTTTCGTTTTCAGTAAATAAAAGGGACATGTGATTGTAAGCGGCCATCCCTTCACAATAGAGCCATCGCTTGCCAAGCCTGCGGTGAAAGGCTTCGACGATGTGAAGATTTGGTTCGGAATGAATTGCTTTCAGAACAGGTTTGCTTTCCTTGCGGTTCCACGACCAGGTGTTGCGAAACCAGAGGGTGGGCAGCAGATGAAGCGGTTTGGCTTCTGGTCCGTGGTTCACAACGGTGATTTTGATCAGAATATCTTCGGGGGATTGCTTGGCATATTCCACAAAAACATCAAAATAGCGGTCTTCGTCAAATACCCCGGTATCCATGAGTTCAAATTCCAGGTCTTGCTTACCCCGACGCTGATTTTCCTCCACCAGTTGGGTGTAGGGAAAAGCCGGTTGAGGATATTTGTAAAGGCACTTCATGTAGGAGTGGGTGGGGGTGCAGTCGAGGTAGAAGTAGTATTCCTTGACATCCTCTCCGTGGTTGCCTTCTGGTCCGGTCAGCCCAAACAGGCGCTCTTTCAAAATGGGGTCTTGCCCATTCCAGAGGGCGATCGCAAAACAAAGCTGCTGGTGTTCATCGGAAATTCCGGCAATCCCGTCCTCTCCCCAGCGGTAGGCACGGGAGCGAGCCTGATCATGGCTGAAATAGTCCCAGGCAGAACCATCGGGGCTATAGTCTTCCCGCACTGTTCCCCACTGACGTTCGCTCAGGTAAGGCCCCCACTTATGCCAGGGGATTTTTTGAGTGCGATCGTCCTCTAATCGTTGTTCTTCTGGAGTCATGGCTGGCTTCCAACTATCCTGCTACGTTTATTAAGCTTCTGGTAGTTGAGTTTTGCCTGAGAACTGCCTTTAGGCAGAATAAATTTGTCAAACAAATACTTGATTCTTGTCGCCTGGAAACCTTGCAAACGGTACCGTCCCATTACACACTATTAGGTGGGATCGCAGATTGGCAGAGGGGGGTTCTCGTGAAAAGAGTATTGGCAATCATTCTGGGTGGTGGCGCAGGAACTCGCCTTTACCCATTGACCAAACAGCGTGCCAAGCCTGCTGTACCGATCGCAGGTAAGTACCGGCTGATTGACATTCCGGTTAGTAATTGCATCAACTCAGAGATTTACAAGATCTACGTTCTGACCCAGTTCAACTCCGCTTCGTTGAACCGTCATCTTGCCCGCGCCTATAACTTTAGCGGGTTTAATGATGGTTTTGTAGAAGTGTTGGCGGCTCAACAAACGCCAGAAAATCCGAACTGGTTCCAGGGGACGGCAGATGCAGTACGGCAGTACCTCTGGTTGTTCCAGGAATGGGATGTCTCCGAGTATTTAATCCTATCCGGAGACCACCTCTACCGGATGGATTACGCCGATTTTGTCCGTCGTCACCGAGAAACTGATGCAGACATCACCATCTCGGTTGTGCCGATGGACAATCGTCGCGCCTCTGACTTTGGATTGATGAAGATTGATGAGTCAGGACGGGTAATCAATTTCAGCGAGAAGCCCAAGGGGGATGCTCTGGCAGCGATGCAGGTAGATACTACCGTTCTGGGTTTGTCTCCTAATGAGGCAAAGCAATTTCCTTACATCGCCTCGATGGGAATTTACGTCTTCAAGAAAGAGGTGATGGGCAAACTACTGCGGCAGGCACCGGAACAAACAGATTTTGGCAAAGAAATCATTCCTTCCTCCGCGGCTGACTACAACATCCAGGCTTACCTGTTCAAGGGCTACTGGGAAGACATTGGAACGATCGCCGCCTTTTATGATGCCAACCTGGCCCTCACCCAGCAACCCCGCCCACCCTTCAGCTTCTACGACGAAAAGGCACCTATTTATACCCGCACCCGCTTCCTGCCGCCCAGCAAACTGTTGGATTGCCATATTCGGGAATCCATTATCAGCGAAGGCTGCATTTTGAAAAACTGCTCCGTCACCCATTCGGTGTTGGGGGTGCGATCGCGGGTTGAAGGAGGCAGCACTATCGAAGACACCCTGATCATGGGAGCCGACTACTACCAACCTTTCGCCGAGCGCCAGAGTGGAGAGAATTGTGACGGTGATCATGTTCCAGCCGTCGGCATCGGTGCCGATACCATCATTCGTCGAGCCATCATTGACAAAAACGCTCGTATTGGCTGCAATGTCCGTATCATCAACAAAGACCGGGTCGAAGAAGCCGAACGGGAAAACCTCGGTTTCTACATCCGCAGCGGCATCGTAGTTGTGCTGAAAAATGCCGTGATTCCCGATGGGATGGTAATTTAGGAGTTTTTGGTTGTTAGTTGTTAGAAGGGGGTCAGGGGTCAGGTGAACATTCAAAATTTAAAACTCCTACAATCCCTAGCCCCCAGATCCCACTCCCTATCTACCCATCCATTCTGTCACCCCACTACTCCATCCCCCTATCACTCATCTACCCATCCACTTCATCACCTCTTCACTCTTCCCACTCCCACTCCCCACCTGATTCTTCTAATTGGGCTTCCGGGGAGTGGCAAATCTTCAGTTGCTGCCAGGCTTTTGCAGGAGTGTCCTGAACGTCGGTTAATTTCTACTGACCGGATTCGCGCCGAGCTTTTTGGCGATGAAGCAGTTCAGGGTCCCTGGCTGAAGGTCTGGAAGGAGGTAGAAAAGCAGTTCCAGCAAACCGTTCAGCAGATCAGTGCTGGAATGGTTCAAGCAGCCATTTACGATGCCACCAACGTCGTCCGAAAACAGCGGCGGGAAGCGATCGCCCTGGCCCACAGTTCTGGCTTTAACTACATCACCGGGTTGTGGCTCAATCCGCCCCTGTGGGTGTGCTTAGAGAGAAATGAGAAACGCGATCGCCAGGTTCCACCCCCTATCATCCTGGACATGCACCGCTCTCTGATAGGTGCCCCTCCAGCGCTGGAAGAAGGAATGGATCGGTTGATTGTAGTCCATAATTGTTCGGCAATGCGACCAGTCGATGGGTCAAGAACCGAACCCACCTGATTGGGGAAGCTTGATACTTTGATATCAGGACAAGGAGGATAACGAGCCTGGTCCAGTCAAGTCTTAAAAATGCATACAACGAGGAGGTCAAGCTATGGCACTTGTTCGTTGGGAACCGCTTCGAGAAATTACCAGCCTGCAGCGGGAAATGAACCGTCTGTTTGATACACTGAGCCCAATCAGCGCTACAAATGGTGAGCGCTTTTTACCTGTTGTAGAAATGGAAGAAACTCCAGATGCTATTCACCTGAAAGCCGAGTTGCCGGGTATTGATATTAAAGATCTGGATGTTCAGGTTGCGGCTGACTCGGTTTCCATCAGCGGTGAGCGCAAGTCCGAAAGCAGAACGGAAGATAAGGGAATTTTCCGCTCCGAGTTCTACTATGGCAAATTCCAGCGGGTTGTTTCATTGCCTGCCCGGATTCAGAACACGGACGTGAAAGCCGAATATAAAGATGGCATCTTGCACCTGACCCTGCCCAAAGCCGAAGAAGAAAAGAACAAAGTGGTCAAGGTTAAACTGGGATAGGGGTTAGCGGAGCGATGAAAGTATCCGCCGTATAAAGTAGTTCAGGGTAGGGTTCCTATCAAGGAGTTGCCCTACCCTGTTTCTTTAAGCAGGAAACCCCTTATCTAGGGCATCATAGAGACAATATTCGACTCAGCTACTAAAGATATGGCTTCAACTGACTTCAAAGACTACTATGCCATTCTGGGGGTAAGTAAGACTGCCAGTGCCGATGAGATCAAAAAGGCATTTCGCAAGCTGGCGCGGAAGTATCACCCTGATATGAACCCGGGTAACAAAGCGGCTGAAGCTCGATTTAAGGAAATCAATGAAGCCTACGAAGTATTGTCGGACCCCGATAAGCGGCAGAAGTACGATCGCTTCGGGCAGTATTGGAGGCAGGCTGAAACGGCTGGAGCATCAGCTGGTGGACGATCGCCCTTCTCTAATATGGACTTCGATGGCTTCGAGTTTGGGCAATACGGTAGTTTTGAAGAATTTATCAACGAGCTGCTCGGTCGCATGGGAACGGGTAGTACGGGCTTTGGGCGAGGTACTCAAACGGGCTACCGCACCTATCGCACACCCAGCGATGGGTTCTCCACAGGATTTGACACCGGCACTGGCACTGGCTTGGATACGGAAGCAACGATTACTCTGAATCTTTCAGAAGCCTTCCACGGTGTGCAAAAGCGGCTGGTGTTGGGGCGCGAAGAGTTTGAAGTTCGGATTCCTCCAGGAGCCAAACCCAAGAGCCGAATTCGCGTTAAGGGCAAAGGGCAATACAGCCCCTATTACACCAGCCAGCGAGGCGACCTGTATCTGACCGTTGAAATTACGCCCCATCCATTCTTCCAGTTTGATGGCGAAAACCTGGTCTGCGAAGTACCCATTTCCCCCGATGAAGCGGTTTTGGGGACGCAGGTGGAAGTTCCCACTCCAGATGGCCCTGTAACCATGAACGTACCTCCTGGCATCCGTTCAGGACAATCCCTGCGGCTGCGAGGGAAGGGGTGGCGCAATCCAAAGGGCGATCGCACGGATCAGATTGTTCGCATCGTCATTACTCCCCCGAAGACCCTCACCTCTGCCGAGCGCGAACTGTACGAAAAACTCCGCTCCATCCGTAGCTACGACCCCCGCAGTAGCTTAAAGGGTGTGAGGCTTTAAAGCTCGCCCATGGGTCATTGAACCGAATTTAATATTACCTGCTTATCCCAAATACCTGATTACACCAATTCTTCAAAGTAGGGCTACAGATGAACAGACTGGAACCCTCGCAGGGTTCAGTGTTTGTCAATCCAAAATCGCAAATCCAAAATTGAGAATCGGCATAACATCACCCTGGCAGACCGGGCAGAAAAGGGGCGGCTATTTACGCCAAGTTCTAGTAGTGTTCCGCCAGGAAAATTTTGACGGGTCTGCGACCCCCCGTCAAAATTTAACCCCCATCAACTTCCTGGGTATTCGCTAACCGTCAAATTCAATTTGACAGAGTACTAGCTGATTGCTGCCAGCAGTGCGTTGGAATCTGCTACGGCTCCAAATACGCCACCCTGCATTTTCACCATGTTGAGGGCAGCCAGATGGTTGTTGTAGTCAGTGGCTCCGGTGCAGTCTGAAAGTAGGAGGCATTCATAGCCGCGATCGTTGGCATCGCGCATGGTGGTATGAACGCAGACATCGGTTGTAATCCCTGCCAGGATGATGTTTTGAATTCCCCGCAACTTCAGCAACATATCCAGATCAGTGGCATAGAAGGAGCCTTTGCCGGGCTTATCAATAACTGCTTCACCTGGTAGGGGAGCGAGTTCGGGAATAATTTCCCAACCGGGTTCTCCCCTGACCAAGATTTTGCCACAGGGACCGGGGTCACCGATGCCTGCCCCAATTCGGCGCGATCGCCACCGCTTGTTTTCGGGCAAATCGGCCAGATCAGGGCGGTGGCCCTCGCGGGTATGCATGACATTGAAACCCTTTTCTCGCATGACGGAAAGCACCTTCTTGATGGGTGCAATCGGCGCAGCCGTAAGTGACAGGTCATAGCCCATCTGATCCACATACCCCCCCTTGCCACAGAAATCCGTCTGCATATCAATAATCAGAAAAACCGTATTTTCTGGACGCAAATCGCCATTGTAGGGAAAGGGATAGGGCTCAGAGTCTACATAACAAGCCACAGCGAACCTCCATTCATTAGCTATTTCGAACGAGTTTCAACCTTCCTGAAAACCATCCTCACCCCTCACTTCACTAACAACTAACAACCAACAACTCCTCATTTAGCAGCCGTCTCTGTCAGTGGCATGCCCTGATAAAACCGGGTGGGTGCAGGAAATCCGCAGGAGGTTCCATCCGTATGCACCACTTCCTCTTCCCAGGGGAGGCGGTAAGTTCCGTTGACCATATCCTGCATATAGGTATAAGGGCAA
Source organism: Leptolyngbyaceae cyanobacterium HOT.MB2.61 (assembly GCA_023511615.1). Lineage (GTDB taxonomy): Bacteria > Cyanobacteriota > Cyanobacteriia > Leptolyngbyales > Leptolyngbyaceae > Leptothermofonsia. Next base: position 23,021 of record JAIMBL010000013.1, on the reverse strand, counting down.
TCCTGAGCACCGCCTTTCACAGCAACATAGCCCCGATGCCCAAACTGGTAAATATTGTTCTCCACAGCCCAGTAACGACGTGCTTCTTGAACAAGTTTAGGACGCACTTCTCCAGTGATGATTTCATCAGGACGACTGTTACCCAGCACCAGCGGCATTCCATCAAAATTAACAATCATACCTTCGCCCATGGAGTCGAAGGTGCCATCGCTACCACACATACAAACAGATGCGGTGTACATCAGATTGCAAAACGCATTGGCCTGGTTGGTGATGTGCCATGCATGGCGGATGGGGGGGTGTAGCCTGCTGTACGCAGCATAATGTCAGCCCCTTTATAAGCACATTCCCTCGCCATTTCTGGAAACATGCCATCGTGACAGATAATCAGGGCGAGGGTACTACCATTGGGACCTTCGCAGACAGGAATTCCTAAGTTACCGGGTTCCCAAGGTTCAACCGGAACCCAGGGATGCAGTTTGCGGTAGTAAAGTCTGAGTTCTCCCTGGTCATCCAAAATGATGCCGCTGTTGTAAGGGTTGCCGGAGGGATTGTATTCCATGATGGAGAAACACCCCCAGATTTTGTTCTCATAGCAGGCAGCACTGAAAGCGGCTACTTCTGGTCCATCCAGACGACACATGATGTCTGGGTTTGTGTCCATCGACAGACCGTGAAGGGCGTACTCCGGAAAAACAACTAGATCCATCGTTGGCATGGTGCGCCGCGCCTTGGCTACCATGGTGCAAATTTTTTGAGTCTGAGCTATCACATCGTCAGGAGTCGCAACATTAGGTAACTGCAACTGCACCAGCCCCAAAACAACGCCATCAGGGGATTTGTTTAAACCACCAAGTCCACTCATTTAAACCTCCTGCTAACTGCATTCCACTTATGGCTCTACGCAGGTGCGTCAGGACATTGGAATTAGAGAGGGAGTTCGGGCTTCGCCCCCAGCCATGGGTTCCACCCCTGCACCCCGTCCTAACCACAAGAACTACCGCGATATTTGGGAATTGCCATAATAAGGGTTTACAGAATCATGGAGGTTTATTAGGTATCAATGAACACTTTTTCCAGGGATTCCATGCAAACAACCATAGAGTGGATTATGCCAGGAACCTATCCATTCTATGGTTGTCAGAATTTTGATAGCTTGGGGGAACGCTACGGGGTCTTTTTCTGAATCCGCAGTAATTCGTTATCGATCTGCTGTTGCAGGGCTGGATCGCTGTCCTTACGACGAGTAATCTCGTTGAACTGAGCGATCGACAGGCCATTGCTCTTAATGATGTCAGAGGACTCCTTCATAAACTCATCGCAGATGCTACGAACCGAAGCAGGAATCGTTTGCTGCTGACAAACATTTGCGGGCACATTACCCCCTAATTCATTCTTGGCTTCCCTGAACTTCCTCTGGCGTAAGCGCTCAATTTGATAAGCCGCATTGGCATAGTTTGTAATTGCGGGATCACCCTGAGCATAGGCCGCGGAACCAGAAAACAGATCAGCCGGACGTTGAGCAATTTGAGGAGTTACCCCAAACAGCAAGCTGGCAGTAGAAAGCACACTCACAATGCCAATCCGCGAAAGGATCGAACGAACTGGCACAGCGGTTACCCTCTGCCTGTTTGCGGAAATGGTTCTTACAGAGCGATTCAGAGTTTTCATCATGGTTGGGCGCATACCGGACACAATTAGCACTAACGAGTTTCTTCTACAGGCTTTGAATTATTTTAGAGGCGATAAGTTCCGGTGACGCGCTATGAATTTGATGGAGTTTCGATCAAGAGAGTTGGGGAGGTGGGGTGGGAAGTTTTGAGTTTTGAGTTCTGAGTTTTGAGTTTTGAGTTCTGAGCTTTCACCTCTCACCTCTCCCTTCTGATCGCGCCTGTTGCCTGCCGCCTCGTCTGCCAAAATTTCGGAGGTTTAAGCACCGATGTAAGTCATGAGATGCAGCTTTCACTTTTCACTAACCACTAACACACTTTTCACTAACCACTAACAACCAATAACTAACAACGATTAACCTGACAGTATTTGATCGTGCATTCCGAACCACCCTCATCCCCCAACCCCTTTTCCCATAAGAGGAGAAGGGGAGCCGGATCGAAAGTCCCTCGCCCATTTTGGGCGAGGGATTTAGGGTGAGGGCGTCTGTAGTCACAACAGTTGCCAGGTTAATAACTTGCTCCCCTACCCTCCCTTTTCCCATGCTAAAACCAGCAGAGCATTCAAAATAGCCGCTGCTACGGGTGAACCTCCTTTGCGTCCATCGATTCGGATCTGGGGGACAGGGGTTTGGGCAAGGGCGGCTTTGGACTCCAGGACGGAGATGAATCCAACCGGAGCACCGATGATTAAAGTGGGCTGGCGCGGAGTGGGCAGGCAGGCGCAGAGGGCCAGCAGGGCTGTGGGGGCATTGCCGATCGCATAAATGGCTTCCGGGAATTCTTTAAAGCACTGGAGTATCCCGGTTTCGGTGCGAGTTTTGCCAGGAAGGGCTTCAGTTACCTGATCCACTGCGCTAATGAGAGGATTGCCAAAGGTCTGAGTAACCATCGTGGCAACACCCTGTTTGACCATATTGACATCAGTCACAATGGGAATTTGCTGCCGGAGAGCAGCGATCGCGCCCTCAATGGCTCCTGGACTGAACCGGATCAGATCCTTAAACTCAAAGTCTGCCGTGCTGTGAATGACTCGCCGCACAACGGCATACTCATCGGGTGTAAAGGCGTGTTCTCCGATTTCGCAATCAATCACTGCAAAGCTCTGTTGCAGAATAGGGTGGGTAGAAGGAGGCATTCAATAGGACTGCTTGTGGCTATCTATTGTTGCAAACACTAAATTTTGCGACATGAGGTCTGGAGGCTTCGCCCCCAGGCAGGGCTGGAACCATTGCACCTCCAACAAAACTTTTGTTTTGCTGTACTAGCCATAATTTACAACAATCCCTATCAGTTCCCTCTTAGGTAGTGCCCAAACCGTAATGATTTTTGAGGCGTTAATGCTGGCAGCTAGTGCCGCTCATCATTACCTTGTCAGGTCTACCCCCTCTCAGTCTGCACCGCAAAACCCTCCCTTCCTTTCCTTCAGGATGTGACGAGTCGTAGCGATTGTCAGACTTCCTATATCCTCTCCGCTCCTGATACATATATCGACTTTTGTGAATATCAAAACAAGGAAACATTGTCAGACTTCCTATATCCTCTCCGCTCCTGATACACCGCTTCTGGACGTTATTGTTTCAGTGATTACTGGGAAACCTAACTGTGGTGCATGTCGTTTGCAGGAAAGTTTCTAGGTAATCGTCACAATGCATTCAGGCAGAGACCGAAGAATTTGGGCAGTGCTAAAAAGGGCATTGGCAGGAGGGGGACGGGTTCTACTCACAGCTTCAAGCGTTGCTGGTTGCGTGATTTTGTTGCGTTCTACTGGGATATTGCAGGCATGGGAGTGGACGGCTCTGGATCAGTTTTTTTGCCTGCGATCGCCAGAGCCAATTGATGAGCGGGTTGTAGTAGTTGGTATTGGCGAAACCGATTTGCAAAAAGCCAAACAATGGCCCCTGTCTGACACAATGCTGGCCGAACTGCTACAAAAGATTCAGTCATATCGGCCCCGTGTTGTGGGTTTAGATATTTATCGGGATCTTCCAGTTGAGCCGGGTCATGCAAAATTGCTGGATGTATACCGAAACATGCCCAATTTGATTGGCATTGAGCAAATTAAAGACAAAGCCAGCGCAGGTGTTCCAGCCCCTCCGGTTTTGGGCGATCGCAACCAGGTTGGCTTCAACAATCTGGTATTCGATGGCGATGGTAAAGTGCGGCGTGGATTGCTTTACTGGACGTTGGACGATGGCAAAGACCACGAAAGCCTGATCCTCAAATTAGCCCTGAAGTATCTCAAAGCAGAAGGAATTACCCCCAAACCGTCTGCCAACAATCCCAACTACTTACAGCTAGGGAATGCGGTTTTTCCTCGGTTTAAGGAAAATGATGGTGCCTATGTTCAGGCGGATGATGGTGGCTACCAGATTCTTGGCAATCTACGAAGACCCACCTATGCTGTTCCCATTGTGTCAATGGCAGAGGTGATGGAAGGGCGAGTTCATCCTGAAGTCCTGCGCGATCGCCTGGTGCTCATTGGTTCTACCGCCATTAGCTTAAAAGACTTCTTCCAGATATCTTATAGCCACCAATTAGGCAAGCCGCCCCAACCCGTCTCCGGGGTGGAACTCCAGGCGAACTTTGTCAGCCAGATGATCAGCGCTGCCCTGGATGGGCGCGGACTGATTAATGTTTGGCCAGATCCATTGGAATGGTTCTGGATTCTGGTCTGGTCCTGGCTGGGAGCTGAAATAGTCTGGCGGTTGCGATCGCCCTACAAATCTGCCCCAGCCATAATTCTGGCAGGAGGAATGCTGACCACCCTTTGCTATTTGCTGTTTTTAGCAGGCTGGTGGTTGCCAGTCGTGCCTTCTTTGATGGCAATGTTTGGATCTGCCGTCGTGATTCTGGCTTACCTGGCTCATTTGGAGGAGGAATTCAAACGTTCCAAGGAGTTCTTAAATAGCATCATCAACACCATCCCCGATCCAATTTTCGTCAAAGACCGACAGCACCGCTGGATTGTTCTTAACCAGGCTTACTGCAAATTCCTGGGTCGCCCCCTGGAAGAGCTATTGAACAAATCAGACTACGATGTGTTTCCAGCCCACGAAGCGGAGATGTTTCGCCAGCAAGATCAGCACATCTTTGATAGTGACCAGGAATACGAAAACGAAGAAGAATTTACCGACCAAGAGGGTAGAACCCACTACATCGCGACCAAGCGATCGCTTCATAAAGACGCGGCAGGCAACCTGTTCCTGGTGGGGGTGATTCGGGACATTACCGAGCGCAAGCGCATGGAAGAGGAACTGAAACGTACTGCCGCCGAACTCGTTCGTTCCAATGCTGAGCTGGCCCAATCTGCTACCCAACTTCGCCATCTGGCAAACCATGACCCTCTCACAGGTTTACCCAACCGTCAGCTGTTCCAGGAACGTCTCGATCAAGCACTGGTCTGGGCCAATGAAAATGAGCAACTCGTGGCTCTGTTGTTTCTGGATCTGGATGGGTTCAAACAGATCAATGACACCCAGGGGCATGATGTTGGAGATTTGCTGTTAAAAGCCGTTGCCCGCCGCCTGACGGGGTGCCTCCGTAGCAGTGATACCGTTTCACGACTGGGAGGTGATGAGTTTACAGTAATCCTGCCAGCCATTCCCAGCAGTCAGGATGCAGGTCGAGTCGCTGAGAAAATTCTGTCAACCCTCTCCCAACCCTTCGAGGTTGAAGAACGCACCATTTCTGTAACAACCAGTGTTGGCATCAGTCTTTTCCCTCAGGACGGTAGGGATGCAGAAACCCTGGTAAAAAGGGCAGATAATGCCATGTACTGTGCTAAAGAATTGGGCAAGAACCGTTATCAATTTACCGCTTCGTAACACTTGCTACGCGGGGATCAATAAACACCCTCTAGGCTTTTATCAACAGGAGTTAAACCCTTTCGAAAAACTTCGGACAATGGCTGGCTGACTATGACCAATAAAAAACTGGTATAGCGATAGTCCTTGTAGTTAGGACAGGTTATAGAGGTGGAATCTTTGGCTGGGGGCAAAGTCCCCACTCCCTCTCTAATTCCAATGTCCTAAGGCACCTGCGTAGAACCATAGCAGTGAACGTGTACAGTATCATGTAGGCAAAAGGGGGCAAGGTCAGAAGTCACGAGAAAAGAAAATTTTGAATTCTGGCTCCTGGCTTCAGACTTCTGTTTTCCAGGTCAGCCAGTCAGAAGTCGGGGTTAGGAGCTGCCATTAGAAGGAAGAAAGACACTGATTGCAATGTCTAGAATACAGGAATACCTACTAAAGGGGGGGCATGGTAGATAGAAGTGGAACGCAATCGCCCCACCAGGTTGTAATTGTGGGAGGGGGCTTTGGCGGATTATATGCTACTAAAGCATTAGGACGGGCTCCGGTAGAGGTAACACTGATTGACAAGCGAAACTTCCATCTGTTTCAGCCTCTCCTTTACCAAGTAGCGACAGGAACCCTATCGCCAGCAGATATTTCTTCCCCATTGCGAGGGATTCTCAGCCGTTACAAAAATATTCGGGTCTTGATGGATGAGGTAATCGACCTCGACCCACAGTCGAAAAAGGTGATTCTGCGGGATAAAGAAATCCCCTATGACTCGTTGGTAATTGCCACTGGCGTAAGCCACCACTACTTTGGTAATGACCAGTGGAAAACCACCGCACCGGGTTTGAAGACTATCGAAGATGCGCTAGAGATGCGTCGTCGGATCTTTATGGCCTTTGAGGCGGCAGAAAAAGAAACGGATCCTGAAAAACGGCGGGCCTGGCTGACCTTTGTAATTGTGGGAGGTGGCCCAACGGGGGTAGAGCTGGCTGGAGCGATCGCCGAACTTGCCTTCAACACCCTCAAAAGCGACTTTCGCAGCATCGATACTTCAGAGACCTGCATTCTTCTGTTGGAAGGTCTGGATCGCATTCTACCCCCTTACCCACCGGAGCTTTCTGCCGAAGCGGAAACCTCTCTCAACCGTCTGGGGGTGACGGTTCAAACCCAATCAATGGTCACCGATATTTCTGATAGTGTTGTCACCTACAAACGGAATGGCCAGATTGAACAACTTGCTGCCAGAACCACTCTCTGGGCAGCAGGTGTCAAGGCATCCGTGATGGGTAAAGTTTTAGCAGAGCGTACAGGGGTTAGCCTGGATCGGGTTGGGCGAGTTATTGTCGAACCAGACCTAAGTATTCCCGGTTATCCCAATATTTTTGTGATCGGCGATCTGGCTCACTTTGCCCACCAGGGTGATAAGCCCTTGCCCGGTGTGGCTCCTGTAGCTGTCCAGGAAGGAGAATACATCGCCAGGCTGATTAAAAAACGCCTCAAGGGTGAGACGTTACCTCCCTTCACTTACAAAGATGCGGGTAGCCTGGCAGTGATTGGGCAAAATTCCGCAGTGGTTGATCTGGGGTTTGTCAAGCTGACAGGAGCGATCGCCTGGCTTGCCTGGGTCTTTGTCCACATCTACTACCTGATTGAGTTTGACAATAAATTGATCGTGCTGCTCCAGTGGGGCTGGAACTACTTCACCCGTAACCGGGGTGCCCGTTTGATTACCGGAGAAGGCTCTCTCCTCCAGATAGAACAGGATGCCCGTGGCAATTATCAAACACCCATCGCGAGTGGCAGGTGCGAGGTATGAATTAGCTGTCAGGAAAACCTACGCAAACCCCGGAGGTTTTAAATTACAGGGGTTTTCAGTTGAGTTAGCCAGACTTTGAGGGGCTAGAAGCTGGCTTTAAGGGGCTAGGGGCTAGGGGCTGAAGTGTGGTTGATGCATTTGAAACTCGCTGTAAAGCTGCATCTCATGACTCACATCGGCACTCAAACCTCGGAGGTTTTAGCAAAGAGGCAACGGGTGACAGGCGGCAGGCAATCAGAGGGGAAAGGTGTGAGGTGTAAGGTCAGAACTCAAAACTTAAAACTCAAAACTCTCCATCCCATCCCCCCTTACCCATCTACTCCTCGATGGTTATTCTTCAATTTTCACAGAAAGAATTCGATCGCCCTGGCGGATCGAATTCACCACGTCCATGTCCTGGGTCTGACCAAAGACTGTATGAACGCCATCTAAATGCGGTTGAGGCGAATGGCAGATAAAGAACTGGCTACCACCCGTGTCTCGCCCCCGGTGAGCCATTGAAAGTGAACCTGCAAGATGCTTGTTGCGGTTAATTTCGCATTTAATCGTGTAGCCAGGACCGCCTGTTCCAGGCATTCCTTTGGCTCCCTCGCGAGTGTTGGGGCAGCCACCCTGAATCATAAAATCCGAAATTACCCGGTGGAATGCAAGACCGTCATAGAAGCCTTCTTTGGATAAATTGACAAAGTTTTTAACGGTGTTGGGCGCGTCCTGGTCAAACAGTTCCAGATGAATCGTTCCTTTGTTGGTTTCCATAATGGCGCGGGTCATATTTTCTCCTTTGGTTGCTAAAACGGATATAGCAGATTAAATTGCAATCATTGAACTGGGATCTGGATATCACCTTTCTAAATAAGGCCGTGCTAACAAAAAAGCACAAATTGATTTGGCATCTGCCAGATCGCCTGCGTAAATTGCCTTCTCAATTTCTTTTGCGGTCATCAGCACTGGTTCGAGGTCTTCATCGCTATCTTGCTCAGGCGGACTCTCCAGCAGCTCAAGATCCTGGGCCAGGAAGGCGTAAATGATTTCATCGGAGTAACCAGGGGCAACAAAAAATTCACCCAGTTTTTGCCACCGATTTGCGCGGTAGCCAGTTTCCTCTTCAATCTCTCGTTGGATCGTCTCCTCTGGACTCTCAGTCAGCTCTACCGTGCCCGCTGGAAACTCCAGTAAACGCCCCTGCACTGTAAACCGGTACTGTCGCACGAGTACCAATTTCCCCTCTGGTGTGACAGGAACTGCCAGCGCCCCGCCGGGATGACGAACGCATTCCCACTCTCCTTCTGTGCGGTTGGGTAGCCGCAGACGGGTTGCTTCAAAGGAAAACTTGCGTCCCTGGTAAGTGAAACGTTGTTTGAGCAGTTGAGGCGGTTCTCCACCGTATGGCATATTCTCACGTTTTGGCGTTGCTGATTTGAGCCTGAATCAGGAATTGGTGTGAATTACAATTTTCCATTCATACTGCTATTCAGCACCATCTACTAATTCCTTAACTCCTGAACAGTCTACCGTTTGAACCAGCTCTGCGATCGCCTTTCCTGAAACAGGCTCTATCCAGTCAGGTGCAATCTCTGCCAGAGGCACCAGCACAAAAGCCCTTGCCGTCATTCGCGGGTGGGGAATTTGGAGATTGGGACTGTCCAACACTAAATCATCGAACAGTAACAAATCCAGGTCAAGGGTGCGAGGCCCGTTGCGTTCTCGCCGCACTCGTCCAAATTGAGCTTCTATTTGTAGGAGAGTGTGTAAAAGGGCTTCAGGCGTCAGGGCAACTTTCAGCAGGGCACAGCCGTTGAGATAGTCTGGTTGTGGTGGACCAACGGGTTTTGTCTGATACCAGCGCGATCTCGCCTCCAATCTAATGCCAGGAGTCTGGTTCAGGTTTTTAAGAGCAGATTCAAGAATGGTCAGAGAGTGTCCCAGATTGCTACCGAGAGCGATCGCCACCGAAGTCGATGGAGTAGATTCAGGTAATGCTTGCATCACACCAGTCTGTACCGAATTCATCCCCAGACCTACCGCACCACACTCAGAACCGCCGTTGCGATGCTAAGCAAAATCAATACCCACAGAACCCAGCCAGGAATAAAGGTCAAAACTCCGATTCCACGCAAAAACCAGACGAGCCCTGTCATCAGTACGGTGAATAAAAATGCCTTTGTACTGGGCTTCAGTGTCCTGATCATGCCATTACTTCCGGCGACTACTGTGAATGCCCCCCAGAATGCCCATCCCAATGGAAAGCAGGACCAGCGCCCAAATGGCATAGTCTGGCAGAGTCGTTAGCACCCCCAGGCCCTTGAGCAAAATCAGCACCGCTGTCAGCACCAACATGATGCCAATAATGTACAGGACGATTGAAATCACTAGGTTAGGAGTTTCACCCACAAGTTCTATCTCCCTCAGCCTGGTACGAATAGAGCTTAAATTATCGCTCCTATTGTGACATGCCGGGTCATCAAAGGACTTTGAGAAACATCAAACCTGTGATTTTTGAGCTAATCTGTCACAGCGCCAGGATTTCTGTGAGCAGGAACTCAAAAGTTCTAGCTCGGGTCAGAAGTTGCAGGTTTGGAGTTCTATTATTGTGTCTTCATATTTTGTCTTCACAAGTCAATGAGGTAATCGGCCCACGCATTAGATCTTCTTATACAGTCTTGCTTTCAAAAAAGTTCTCCAAATCTTCATCGTAGTCTGTAACACTTTTTAACGAGGTGAGGGTAAGGTCTTGTATAGCAGGGTGACTTGTAATGAGGTTGCCCCTGTCCAAAAGCCAAATTTGATTCGCTTCAGCTTAACCCTACAATTGGGAGTTCTTCACCTGATGACTGTCTCTCTACAAACCTTTGCTTACGCTCCCTCTTTCCCATCGCTTCAAGAGGATCGTCTGTCTGCCCTGCTAAATGGAGAAATATTATTGACGACGCGATCGCACACCGATTGGGGTGCCGCCGTTACCGCCCGCATGCATCTGCCCATTCAACAGGAAAATGTCTGGCAAAAGATCACAGATTATTCCCAATGGGTTCGCTATTTCCCGGCCCTAACTCATAGCCAGGTGTTGCACCAGGGGGACAGTAAAGCACGCCGGATCACAAAACGCCTCTACCAGATTGCCAGCAAGAGCTTTTTTCTCTTTACCGCTCAAGTCGAAATCCGCCTCAAGGTTGTTGAAACCCTTCAGCAGCGAATTCAGTTTTATCTAGAATCAGGTAGTTTCAATGACTTTTATGCGGACTTGCACCTGCAAGAGTGCCGGGAGGGTACTTTGCTGACTTACTCGGTTCAGGCAACTCCGACCATTCCAGTTCCTTCTTTGTTCATTCAGCAGGCCATTCAGTTAGATCTGCCTTCTAATCTGCGTAATATGCGCCAGCTTCTCTGCCAGTAACCCTTAGATGTCCCCTGGCACGAGAAACAAAGTGTAGTGTTCCAGAAATGCTGTTTGGGCTTGCAGGAAAACTCTATAAAACGTCTCTGCGATACAGGGCTCACGCAAATCTCGGAGGTTTTGGAGAGATTAAATAAAAGTATTCTTTTGGTGATTGATAGTACAATCGCTCTATACAAATGGTTGGATTGCCTCGTTTTTGTTAGCGAGGCTATCTGTTTGTAGCAATCTGTCTCGCTAACGCTGCATGAATGCCTTCCACGACTTAGAGGACCAAATTATTTTGGGAATTGACCCTGCCATTGCGGCGATCGGTTTTGGGGTCATTCGCGGCAAACAGGCCCTCGATTATGGAGTCATTACCACTCCAGCCGATGCCCCCATGTACAATCGCCTGACCCAAATTCGCTCGGACATTCAGGATTTGTGCGAGATATTCAAGCCCAACATTGCTGCCCTAGAGATGCCTTTCTTTGGACGCGAGAATACTAACGCGGGCAGAGTTTTACGGGCATTGGGAGTGATCGAGTTAGCCCTGGGTGACTGGGGACTAAGGGATCTCATTTTCGTCCATCAATCCCAGGTCAAGGCTGCCGTAGCCCAGTATGGAGCCAGTAAAACTGAGATCAGGCAAGCAGTTATGCTGATCTTTGGCTTATCCAAACCGCCTTCACCTGATGATAGTGCCGATGGGCTCGCGATCGCCTACGCTGCCCAGTGTGGCGTGCGAGCCAATGTCGCCTAAGATGTTATACCATTTTGGATTTTGGATTTTATAGCTATAGCCACCAGGCTTAGGACGGGGTGCAGGGGTGGAACCCCTTGGCTGGGGGCGAAGCCCCCAACCCCCCTTAAACCCAGTGTCCTAAGCAACCTGGTGACAGCTATAGACTCTGGATTGTGAAATCATTGTGAAGCCAGGCCGCAACCTTGATGGCTACCACTGTATCCCCAAAAGGTACTGCTGTAGAGTTAGCTTCTTTCTCAGAAACCTCCTAAACAGAAACCCTGACCTCTGAAGAAGTTGCTTCCAAAGACGCAGATTCTGAAACAGGGAAGGTAGAGGCAATTTGAATCGAAAGTCCTTCCTTCGCCATAAAACCATTGGGAAATGCCTTTGCAACCTGTTCTTCCACCTGATCCAGAAATTCATCACTGTGCAATGGATCGTGGTGAAAAATGAACAGCCGTTTGACCCCAGCTGCTTTGGCTACTTTGACCGCTTCCTGCCAGGTGGAATGGCCCCAACCAACCTTGCTGTTCTTTTCCGAGTAGTATTCTTCATCAGTATAGGTAGCGTCGTAGATAAAGACGTCTGCACCACGGGCAAGATAGAGAACGTTCTCATCTAGATGGTCAGGAAAGTGTTCCGTATCGGTGACATAGGCAGCGGAATACCCCCGCCAGTTGACCCGGTACCCTACCGCCTGCCCCGGATGATTTAGTAAAGCGCTCTCTACAGAAATTTCTTCGCCAATTTGAATGGGTTTTCCAATTTCCACATCGTAAAACTTCAAATCAGCTCCCATAATTTGCAGCGGCACTGGAAAATTGGGGTGAAGCATCTGATCATTGAGACGCTGTTCAACAGTGGCACCGTTGGGAGCGATCGCACCATAAATATGAAATCGATTCCCTTTGATGAAAGCGGGTGTAAAAAATGGAAAACCCTGAATGTGGTCCCAGTGGGAATGGGTGAAGAAAATATGCCCTTCAACTGGCATTTGCGATAAGAGCGACTGCCCCAGAACTCGGATCCCCGTTCCCCCATCGAAAATCAGGCGGTTTTTCCCCACGCACATTTCAACACAGGGAGTGTTCCCGCCGTACTTCACCGTCTGCGGCCCCGGACAGGCAATGCTTCCCCGAACACCCCAGAAGGTGATTGTGAACTGATTTTCCGTGTTGGACATGGATGATTCTTGCAGAATTCTATTGAGTTTCCAGGCTTGACATGGTTTCAGATCCAGCACCTCCGACCTGATGAAGTGTCAAATTACAAACAACACTCTGGAATGCCCCTCATGGCAGCTTTATAAAAATCTTCGCGCTGGTCAGTGATCGCGATCGCTTTGGCTTAGTGATTCTAAGCACTGGTAGTATTCCTCTGAATTATTTCAAACTGTACCGCTTTTTCAAGTATCTGAAAAATCGTATTGATACCTTTGCATTAAGGTACCCCTCCTATCCACGAGAAGAACAGAACAGAGGCAAAATTTTCTAGCGAAAGATGACGGGCGACAGGCAATGGGCAGCGGGCTATGGGGGTTCTTCCCGCCGGTCGCCTGTCACCTCACCCCTGACTAACAACGAACAACCAACAACGAACGACTAATAAACTTCCCTATCCCCCCAAAAACTCTTCAATTGAGAACGCATGTTGGTGGAGGGCTGCCAGCCCTGTGATGGAGGTCAAGTTGTATTGCAACGGGGTGATGGTGATGTAGTTATTGCGAATGGCCTGGACGTCTGTAGGAGCTTGTTCTGCAAGGTCGGAAGTCTCATCGACATCTTCCAGGAGTTCACCCGCGAGCCAGTAGTAAGTTTTGCCACGGGGATCAATCCGTTTCTCAAACACATCGACGTAGCGACGAATGCCCTGTCGAGTAATGGCGACTCCAGCGATCGCCTCCAGTTCGACTGCGGGTACATTCACATTCAGCAACAACAACTCTGGTAGAGGAGATTTGGCCAGTTTGGCAACGAGCAATTCTGCAAAGGCAGCTGCTGGCTCAAATTCACGAGAAGTGAAACTGCACAGACTGAAGGCAATGCTGGGAATTCCCTCAATCAGGCCTTCCATTGCGGCAGATACGGTTCCAGAGTAGAGTACATCCGTTCCCAGGTTAGAACCGTGGTTAATGCCCGACAACACCAAATCGGGAGGGTTGTCTAACAATGCCCAGAGGGCAAGCTTGACGCAATCTGCCGGAGTACCCGAACAGGCCCACGCCTTCACGGCAGGATGAAACAAGGATTCCACAACCTCCGCTCGAATGGGCTGGTGCAGAGTCAACCCATGCCCCGTGGCCGATCGCTCCTGATCAGGGCACACCACACTCACTTCATGCCCTGCTTCTGCTAACCGATTCGCCAGCGATCGAATTCCCAGGGCAAAAACGCCATCATCGTTACTAATCAGTAGTTTCATCGACTCCTTCTCTATCTGCTAGTTGACCAACATCACACTACCTATCCAGCCTTCACAAACAATAAACACCCAACGACTGGCAACTCTGGCTCTCTATCCCCCAGCCTCCAACTCCTGGTCCCTCCTTCCTCCTACGATTTTGCCTAACCTGTCGCTGAAATTATCTACAAGACCAGTCCCAACCTCTTAAACTGGTAGGATGATTGTGTTTTGCCTGCACCGACGCAGGTTTAACATTACCCGATTCAATTTTCCTTCCACCCTCCTATGACTGTTCAGTCTCAAGAACTCGAAGCGCAACTCGAAGCCATTCGTCAGGATGCTCAGCAAGCTCTGGCCGCCACTGAAACCCTGGAACAATTAGAGCAATTGCGGGTGAAGTATTTGGGCAAAAAAGGCCCAATTCCAAAGGTTTTGGGAGGAATGGGAAAGCTGGATGCCAGCGATCGCCCCCGCATTGGTGCTCTGGCAAACGAAATTAAGGAGGCGATTCAGAACGAACTGGAGCGTCGTCGCGCAGCACTCCAGGCAGCTCAAATTCAGGCAAAACTTGAGGCAGAAACTCTGGATGTCACCATGCCCGGTGTTTATCGTCCCCAGGGAAACCTTCACCCCCTTAGCGCTATGACGGATCGGGTGATCGATATTTTTGTGGGTTTGGGCTATACCGTTGCCGAAGGTCCAGAGATGGAAACGGACTATTACAACTTTGAAGCCCTAAACTTCCTGCCGGACCATCCCGCACGAGATATGCAGGATACGCTCTATTTACCCGATGGCAATATCTTGCGGACGCACACGTCCTCAGTGCAAATTCGCTACATGGAAACCAACGAGCCGCCGGTAAGAATCGTCATGCCAGGCCGCTGTTATCGCCGAGATACCGTAGATGCCAGTCATACGGCAGTATTTCATCAGATTGAGTTCTTGGCGATCGATGAAGGACTGACCTTCACCGACCTTAAAGGAACAATTAAAGTTTTTCTGGAGCAAATGTTTGGGGATGTGCCCATTCGGATGCGCCCCAGTTTCTTTCCCTTTACCGAACCTTCCGCCGAAGTTGACCTTCAGTGGAAGGGGCGCTGGTTAGAGATTATGGGTTGTGGCATGGTGGATCCCAACGTCCTGAAGGCTGTAGGTTACGATCCAGAGGTCTATACAGGCTTTGCAGGAGGAATGGGGGTCGAGCGCCTTGCAGCCGTTCTCCACCAAATTGACGATATCCGCCGCCTCTATACCAGCGATTTGCGGTTCCTGCGGCAATTTTAAGTAAGTTTGCGATTTAATTGGCGGATTCAGTCCGTACTTGCATCCTGTGTGCCATCGCTTGCAGTCGTTCCAGAGGGTACTCGGCAATGAATGTATCTAACCGTTGCGGGTATCCGCTGGTACCGTAAACGTAGAGAATGCCATTGATAGTGCGGCTAGACACGATTAAGTTGAGCGCTCTAGCTAAGTTTAGACACTGGGTCAACTCTTTTTGCGTCATAACCGGGTTTAGAAGGTTTTTAACGGGCTTTTAGAAGGGTTCTCTTGGCTGGCTGGTGAGAGAGTGGCGGCAAGCTTCACTTATCACCAGATTCCCAGGATTACCGTTAGGAGTATCTTTTAGGGGATTTGATCACCAAGAAATTGAAATCTCTGGAACAATCCTAGAGGATATGTGTTCACCACTACGCAAAGTTCACAACGGCTGACATGAAATTTATCAATTCCTCAAGATATGGGGTATGGCGACTCCACAAGACTTGAAGTACTGATAGCTTGTCAATGATAATGGGCTATTAGTCATTAGTAGCCAGCGAGTAGACAGTGGTATGTAGCAACGATAGGCAATTCGATTTTGAAGAGTTATATTTTGAAGAGCTATACTACATATACTACAAACTCAATCTGGTATTGCATCATCGGCTCACGACTTTCATCCAACCTACTCTCCCCCATCGAAGCTGTGACAGATTCAGGACTTTATAAGGACACCGTCAACCTGCCCAAGACCAGTTTTGACATGCGTGCCAATGCGGTCAAAAGAGAGCCAGAACTTCAGGCATTCTGGCAAGAGCAGCAGATTTATCAGCACCTGTCGCAAACGAATCCAGGGGATCTATTTGTGTTACACGATGGCCCCCCCTATGCCAACGGTTCTCTCCATATTGGGCATGCGCTCAACAAAATCCTGAAGGATATCATCAACAAGTATCAGTTACTGAAAGGGCGCAAGGTTCGCTACGTGCCTGGTTGGGACTGTCATGGGTTACCGATTGAACTGAAAGTGCTGCAAACCCTTAAGCCTGAGGAGCGAAAAGAACTGACCCCCATCAAACTACGTCAGAAGGCAAAGGAATTTGCGCTGAAAACGGTGGATGAACAGCGCCAGAGCTTTAAGCGCTATGGCGTTTGGGGGGACTGGGACCATCCTTATCTAACCCTCACTCCTGAATACGAGGCTGCCCAGATTGGGGTTTTTGGGCAGATGGTTCTCAAAGGCTACATCTATCGGGGACTGAAGCCTGTCCACTGGAGCCCCAGTTCCAGAACAGCCCTGGCAGAAGCCGAGTTGGAGTATCCAGAGGGGCATACGTCGCGATCGCTCTACGCCGCTTTCGAGGTGACCAGCCTTCCCCCCGCCCTCCAGGCTCCCCTCGATGCTTACCTGGGCGAACTGGGTGTAGCAATCTGGACCACCACTCCCTGGACGATTCCTGCCAACCTGGCAGTTAGCGTTAATCCCGATCTCGTCTATGCGATCGTCGAAGTAGGGGAGGGGTTGAATCTAAAGACCCGCCTGGGGCAGATGCGCTACTTAATTGTGGCAAAGGATCTGGTTGAAAGCCTTTCAGAAACTTTAGGCACCCAGTTGACCGTTCAGGCAACGGTCATGGGTAAAACGCTGGAACACACCACCTACCGCCACCCCCTGTTCGATCGCCAGAGCGAAATTGTCATTGGCGGCGACTATGTAACCACAGAATCGGGCACAGGACTGGTTCACACCGCTCCTGGTCATGGTCAGGATGACTACCTGGTGGGGCAACGGTACGGTCTGCCCATCCTGTCGCCTGTGGATGATGACGGCAACTTTACAGAAGAAGCCGGACCATTTGCCGGGTTAAATGTCCTGGGTGAGGGAAACGGTGCGGTGGTCGATGCCCTCAAGGAAGCAGGTTCCTTGCTGAAGGAAGAACCCTACGTCCACAAGTATCCCTACGATTGGCGGACGAAGAAACCCACCATCTTTCGCGCCACAGAGCAGTGGTTTGCCTCAGTGGAAGGGTTCCGGGAGGATGCGTTGAAGGCGATCGCCAGGGTCACCTGGATTCCGGCTCAGGGCGAAAACCGGATCACTGCCATGGTGGCCGAACGCTCCGACTGGTGTATCTCCCGCCAGCGCAGTTGGGGCGTGCCAATCCCGGTCTTCTATGACGAAGCCACCAACGAACCACTGCTCAATGAAGAAACCATTAACTATGTACAGGCCATTATTGCGGAACGGGGCTCTGATGCCTGGTGGGAACTGCCTACAGAGGAACTCCTGCCGGAAAAATACCGGAATGATGGACATTCCTACCGCAAAGGAACGGACACGATGGACGTCTGGTTCGACTCCGGTTCTTCCTGGGCCGCCGTTGCAGAACAGCGTCCCGAACTGCACTATCCGGTGGAAATGTATCTGGAAGGCTCAGACCAGCATCGGGGCTGGTTTCAATCCAGCCTGCTAACCAGCGTCGCTGTAAATGGCTGCGCTCCCTACAAAGCCGTTCTAACCCATGGCTTTACCCTGGATGAACAGGGGCGCAAAATGAGCAAATCCCTGGGGAACACCGTTGACCCCATGGTGGTAATCAACGGGGGCAAAAATCAGAAGGAAGAGCCTCCCTATGGAGCCGATGTTCTGCGCCTGTGGGTATCCTCAGTGGACTACTCGTCGGATGTGCCCATTGGTAAAAACATCCTGAAGCAACTGGCCGATGTCTATCGCAAGATTCGGAATACGGCCCGCTTTCTGCTTGGCAATTTACACGATTTTGATCCGGCTCATCATGCCGTTCCCTACGAACAGTTGCCTGAACTGGATCGCTACATGCTGCACCGCATGACGGAAGTCTTCCATGAGGTGAATGAAGCCTTTGAAAGCTTTCAGTTTTTCCGTTTCTTCCAGACTGTACAGAATTTTTGTGTAGTCGATCTATCCAACTTCTACCTGGACATCGCAAAGGATCGGCTCTACATCAGTACGGCAGATTCTCCCCGTCGCCGCAGTTGTCAGACAGTGCTGGCCGTGGCCTTAGAAAACCTGGCACGGGCGATCGCCCCTGTCCTTTCCCACATGGCGGAGGACATCTGGCAGTATCTACCTTACCCAACTCCCCATCAGTCCGTTTTTCAGGCGGGGTGGGTGACGTTGGATGATCAATGGCAAGCTTCCGATCTGGCAGAGAAATGGCAAACGCTGCGTCAAATCCGGGCAGAGGTTAACAAAGTCCTGGAGCAAGCACGGGCAGAAAAGGCGATCGGCTCATCCCTGGAAGCCAAAGTACTGCTGTACGTGGCAGACACCCAACTACGGCAGGTACTTCAAACGCTCAACCCAGCCAACAGTTTCAGTGGTAATGGAGTAGACGAGTTGCGCTATCTCTTCTTGACCTCTCAGGTTGAACTGCTGGCATCGGAGGATGCCATGAAGGATTTGAAGTACCGGTTTCAATCCGAATCTCTGGGGATTGGGGTGGTGGATGCAGAGGGCAAAAAGTGCGATCGCTGCTGGAACTATTCCACTTCGGTCGGTAAGTCCGCTGAACACCCGCTTCTTTGCGATCGCTGTATCCCTGCCCTGTCAGGCGACTTCTAGCCCTGGGTAGTTCCTGTTAGGCTTCTGCTTTGACTAAATCCAAAGATTTGATCAAACGGACGTATATTCTCCCGAATAATTGATGCTTGTTGGGGCCTGAGTAAAGGGCTGTCCAGCAGAACTTGCAGGAGCGATCGAAAATCAGAATATCCTTGACGAGTTGAATCTTCCAGATAGGTCACTCGATTGGAACTGTCACTCGTCCCTCGGACAAATACCTCCATCGATGGAATGTCATACTTCCATCCCGAGGGGTCATACGCATCAATTAGCAATCTGAGCAGCAACAGGCGGAAGTAAATGTCTTCAAACGGCCCCTTAGTCGTCTGAAAACGGCGGTAGTTACCAGTAACATAGTTGAAATGAATGAACCCTACTTCCCTGGATTCACAGCCAATTTTCTCAGGTGGAGTCTGGTACTGAGCCCAATAAGTGGCATCACAGGAATGGCGTTTGCCAGCAATCATTTCGTCCTGTCCACGATGCTGCCAGGGTCGAAAGCTACGAAACCAATTGATGTCAAAAATGGACTCCCAGGTTGCAACCACATGATGAATGCCCTGTTCTGCAAACCAGGGATCCCAGGCTTTGCTGACCCCTCGAACGGCTAAATTTTCTGCAACACAGGCTTCATAGTGCCTGCGCAGAAAATCAGGTTCTTCGATGAAAAGATCAACGTCATGGAAAAGAACATGGGTGGTTCGCACCGCATTAATCCCGCGTACCACCTGCAGCCAGTAGTTGTTGTGGTAGTGGGCATAGTGACGAGTCAGCAGTCTTTCTAAGGGATTTTGGGGCACCAACCGGACAGGGCTAATCGAGTAGTTTTCAGCCCACTCCTCCATTCGTTCAACAAAGCCAGTTTGCAGTCGATTATCCGGAACAACCAGGGTCTCAACCAGACCTTCAGGATCCTGCTTTGCACAGGTTTCCAACGCAATCTTGAGGAAAAACGGTAAGTCACCCGGAACCAGAATCATGATGGTATATCCGGGAATCAATTCAACAGCGGGCTTTTTCCAATGGGGATAAAGCAGTTTCCAAATTTGATTTAGAGGCATGATAGGCAAATAGTTAAACTTTTAACTTTTATGGGCAGGCTAGAACCTTTAAAGGATGCACCCTTCTCCCAGAAGACAATCCTCTTCAGGAGCACGTCGCTTCGTTTTTCTGGTTTGCCAGTGAGAGAGTATCTTATGCTACTCTTTCATCCCAAGCAAAACCCCTGAAATGTTGATTTTGTTTTGGTGATAAGCCTTGCCTATCACCAAACTCCAGAGGAGCCCTAGCTTCAGGAACGAGAAATTAAATAACCTCAATTTCCCTTTGCAGACGAACGGTGTTCGCTTTTTCGGAAAACTAAATTTTTGGTTTTATTCCAATCCGCAATCTTGAACTCTAAATCGCAGACTTTAAGCAGGCTGCGTCGCTTTAGCTTGCTGTTCAGCGAGAGTCTCTTTAAAGATTTCAATAGTGCGATCGACCTTTGAATCCCAATCAAAATAGTTCGTCCGGACCCGTTGCCTGGCTCCCTCACCTAACTGGCGGCGTAATTCTGGTGACTCTGCCAGACGGATCATGGCTGCTGCCAGACCTTGAATCAGTTGCTCCTTAGAGCCAGGTTCCACCAGAATGCCGCAGGTAGAATTTAAGTATTCGGCAGGACCACCCCATTTAGTTGCAACAATTGGTAAACCGATCGCCATTGTTTCAAGCAAGGCGAGTCCCCCACACTCTCGTACCGAAGGCATGACATACACATCACTGCTGCGGATCATTTCCATACAGTCTTCCAGGGCAAGACGACCGTGAAACTTCACCCGCGACTGGATGCCTAATTCATTGACGCGGGCTTCCAGCGCACCGCGCAACTTGCCATCACCAATGATGTCCAGGACGGAATTGGTTTGTTCTGCCACTGTCTTAAAGGCTTCAATCAGAAATTGAGCCCCTTTCCAGTCGATCAAACGTCCACAAAAGATAAAACGAACTGGCTGGTCAGGCTGAGGCGTATGATATTGCTTGGTTTCCCAGCGAGTCAGATCCACGCCACTTTCCCTGAGATGGTAGACCTTTGCCCGATGCCCCTTGGGCAGAAGTTTTTCAGTACGCTCGTTGCACACAAGCAGTGCATTTGCTCGCAATTTGCCGGGAACCAGCATATTGGCAAATTGGGACAAGTATTTTCCAATATTGATTGAAATTTGAGTAAACGGAGACTCCATGTACTTAAAGGCTGGTGGGAGATCCATCCCTCCACACATGGGACCGATGACAGTGGGTACGCCAATGTCGTACATAAAACTGAGCCCTCTTGGGGAAATGGGCGAAGGCTCAAATACCAGATCAATGTTCTGATCCTTAACCAGTTGTTTAACGATTTTTCTGGCTTGAAATTGGGTGATGCTGTGTAAAATCCGCCCAAAAATCAGATCTTCAATTCGATAGGGGAACAGATGGCTAAATTTGTAAACCAGAACCTGAAACAAACTGTCTTCTACAAAGCTGATTTTTTGAACCATTTCAGAGGGAAGTGTTTCGCGGAGTTCATCGCGTGTCCGGGCATGGCAAATCATCCAGACGTCAACACCGCGAGCCTGTAAACGATTGAAGTAGTAGAGTGGAACGCTGGTTTCCCCGCTCATTCGTAGCGAAACATTCTCAGTGACAATGAGAACCCGCATTGAACGTTTTTCTGGTTTTCCTTCTGAAGTGGTCGGGTTATCCATTAACACGCCAGTCATACGCTCTACTCCGTTGGTAATAATTTCAGTTGAGGTGGTTTGGCAGCAAAGGTACAGATAACCAGCACCCTGGAGGTGGGTCAATCGAATATTTCAAGAGGCTAAGACCTGGAAGACCAGAGAAATGACACGATCTGCATCTTCTCTCGTCAGTGAAGCGCTGACAGGTAATCTAACAATGCGATCGCAAACCGCCTCAGTCACGCTCATATCGCCATACACTCGCCCGTATTTACGGCCTGCTGGAGCACTATGGAGTGGGACGTAGTGAAACGTTGCCTGGACTCCGTTTTGCTTCAGGTAAGAAAGAATTTCAGTACGGGTCTCAATACTATCCACAATCAAGTAGTAGATGTGGGCGTTGTGCTGGCAATCTGCAGGCACGGACGGGCGACGGACGTTGAGACTCGACTCCCGTTCGGCAAAGGCTTTGTGGTAATGCTCCCAGATTTCCAACCGGTGTTGGGTAATAGTTTGGGAGTTTTCCAACTGTGCCAGAAGGAAGGCCGCAATCAGATCACTGGGCAAGTAAGATGAGCCAATATCAACCCAGGTGTACTTATCCACCTCGCCCCGGAAAAACTGACTCCGGTTTGTGCCCTTCTCCCAAACAATTTCTGCACGTTCTATAAGTGCGGGGTCATTAATGACCAGAGCGCCTCCTTCGCCAGAGACAACATTTTTTGTGGCGTGGAAACTGAACGCTGCCATCTGTCCCATGCTGCCTAGAGGCTGACCTTTGTAACTGGCGGCGA
Source organism: Leptolyngbyaceae cyanobacterium HOT.MB2.61 (assembly GCA_023511615.1). Taxonomy (GTDB): domain Bacteria; phylum Cyanobacteriota; class Cyanobacteriia; order Leptolyngbyales; family Leptolyngbyaceae; genus Leptothermofonsia. The sequence continues at coordinate 839 of JAIMBL010000013.1, read as the reverse complement.
AAGCCTGAGCAGCATCCTCAATCACCAATAATCCGTGGGATTCTGCGATCGCCCGAATCGAGTCCATCTCACAGCCTACCCCCGCGTAATGCACAGGTACGATCGCCTTCGTCCTGGAAGTAATTGCAGCTTCTACCTTTGTTTCATCCAGATTGAGAGTATCGGGACGAATATCAACAAAAACAGGAATTCCCCCTCGCAAAACGACTGAGTTTGCTGTGGAGACAAAGGTAAATGACGGCATAATCACTTCATCGCCAGGCTGAATATCGGCCAGGATCGCTGCCATTTCCAGTGCCGCCGTGCAGGAATGGGTAAGCAACACCTTCTGACTGCCAAGGTAATCCTTCAACCAGGCCTGACACTGTTTGGTAAAGCCACCATCTCCGGCGGTATGTCCACCAGCGATAGCTTGATGGATGTAATTAAGCTCTTTACCCGTAGTGTAGGGTTTGGCAAAAGGAATGTTGGTCGGCACCTTTTTAACCGTAGTCCCGTTATGTGTGACTTCAAGGTCTTTTGACAGCATGCTTACGTAATCCCAGCTAAAGGTCAAGTTAGATCCAGCAAAAACGAGTTCAAAGAAATCTGAAGGCTCTTGCAGTTTTCAGGCTCAAGCATTGTTGGTATTTAGAGGTCAACATTCACAGAATTGGTCTGGAAAGTTCTGAAAGCTCACTTAATTTCATAACAGAAATAGCCGCATTTCAAAGCTGCTAGATAGACAAACTTTCTGAAGATTGAAAAACTCCATCCTGATATTTACCAATTCTTAGTATTTTCTTCTTGTTCAGATAACTTTTGAATAACTTTTCCCTTACCCAAAATAACTTTTATAC